>JASJEI010000042.1 GCA_030064795.1 Pleurocapsa sp. MO_226.B13
TTATCATCTAGCAAGAGCTTCGATTAGTCAACTGCAAGAAACTGCTGGTTTAAAAGAATTTTGTCAAATTATCGTCCAAGAGGTACGCAAAGTCACTGGTTTCGATCGCGTCATGCTCTATCGCTTTGACGAGGACGACCACGGTGCGGTAATTGCAGAAGAAAAGTTAGACCATCTGGAGTCCTATCTCGATTTACATTTTCCCGCCTCAGATATACCTAGACCAGCCAGAAAGCTGTTTAGCTCCAATTGGATTAGACTGATACCCGATGTCTATGCCGAACCCGTAGAGCTATTCCCCGCCAAAAATCCTAAAAGCGATCGCCCTGTAGACCTAACCCTCTCGATCCTCAGAAGTCCTTATTCTTGTCATCTGGAATATTTACATAATATGGGGGTAGGTGCGTCTTTAACTATCTCTTTGATTGAAGATGGCAAACTCTGGGGACTGATCGCCTGTCATCACCTGACTCCTAAATACGTCCCTTATGAATTGCGTAAAGCCTGTGAATTTTTAGGGCGAGTAATTTTTGCCGAAATTGCTAACCGCGAAGAAAGTCAAGACTATGACTACCGTACCAATCTAGATCGGATGCGATCGCAATTAATTAGCAATATGACCCAAGCGGACAACTTAGTTGCAGGCTTGATTAAAGATGAGACTTCCCTGTTAGATTTAACTGGTGCGGTGGGAGCAGCAATATGTCTCAATGGTGCTTGGACGTTAGTAGGAGAAACACCGACAGAAACAGAACTAGATTTTTTGGTTCAATGGCTCTATAAAAATATCGAGGAAGAAGTATTTCATACTGATTCACTAGCCGAGATTTATCCCGAAGCCGAGAGCTACAAAAATATCGCTAGTGGTTTACTGGCCATAACTATTTCTCGTCGCAATTATATCTTGTGGTTTCGACCAGAGGTAATTCAAACCGTCAACTGGGGTGGCGATCCGAATAATGCCTACGAATTGGTTAATTCTGAAACGGGGTTGCGTTTATCTCCCCGCAAATCTTTTGAATTGTGGAAAGAAGAAGTACGCCTGACATCTTTGCCCTGGAAACAGGTAGAAATCGATAGCGTTAAGCAATTGAGACGAGCTATTGTCAATATCGTACTGCGCCAAGCAGAGGAACTGGCATTACTCGCCCAGGATTTAGAACGCTCCAACGCTGAGTTAAAAAGATTTGCCTACGTTGCCTCTCACGATCTGCAAGAGCCATTAAATCACGTTTCTAACTACGTTCAATTATTAGAAATGCGCTATTGCGATCGCCTTGATGAAGATGCTAAGGACTTTATTGGCTTTGCAGTTGAAGGAGTAAGTCTGATGCAAACTCTAATTGACGATGTATTGGCTTATTCTAAAGTAGATAACCAAGGTGGCGAATTTACCATGACCGAGGTAGAAGTTCCTTTGGCTAAAGCCTTGACTAATCTACAAAGAAAAATTAAAAAAAGTCAGGCAGAAATTATTGTTGCCGATACTCTACCAACCTTAAAGGCAGACAGAACCCAGTTGATGCAACTGTTTCAAAATTTAATTGGCAACGCCCTCAAATTCCACAGCGATGCGCCACCTAAAATTGAAATCAAAGCCGAACGTCAGGAAGACGAGTGGTTATTTTCAGTTCGAGACAACGGTATCGGTATCGACCCTCAATTTAGCGAGCGCATTTTTGTAATTTTCCAACGTCTTCATACCAGAGATGAGTATCCAGGTACGGGGATGGGTTTGGCAATTTGTAAAAAAATTATTGAATGTCATCGAGGCAGAATCTGGGTTGAGTCAGAATTAGGAAAAGGAGCGACTTTTTACTTTACGATACCAGTGGGGGGACGCGAGCGTGACCTTAGAAATGGACGAAAATCCCAAAATCATTCTTTTGGTGGAGGACAATAAAGCTGATATTCGGCTGGTTCAAGAAGCATTAAAAAATAGCTCTGTTGAATATCAAATGGTAGTTGTCAGAGATGGCGTAGCAGCTATGGCATATTTACACCAGGAGGGTGAGTATGCGGAGGCGTTACGCCCCAATCTGATTGTTTTGGATTTAAATTTACCTAAAAAAGATGGTCGAGAAGTATTATCAGAAATTAAAACCAATCCTGAATTCAAACGGATTCCCGTAATTGTTCTTACTACTTCTAGAAACGAAGAAGATGTTCATCAAAGTTACGACCTCAATGCTAATTGCTTTATTACCAAGTCCCGCAATCTCAGTCAGTTATTTAAAATCGTGCAGCGCATTGAAGAATTTTGGCTGGCTACCGTTACCTTACCTCCCCAATAGCAATAGCGATCTGTTAACTTGATAATTGATGGGTTAAAGTGGGAGGAGCAGGGGAGTAGAGGGAGATGGGGGAGATATTTGATTGTAATTCCCCCTCGATCGATTAATTGGCAAAGCGATAGAGATTTATAATGGTATGACAAGTTCGGGAAAATTATGTCGAAAAGCTCTGTAGAACTATCTTCGTTGCCACCAAAAGCTCAACAAAAACCAGTTATCATTTTGTTGATCGAAGACGATGTTGTCGAGGCTAGACTGATCCAAGAGATTCTGAAAAACTTTGAATTAAATCAGTTTTGCTTAACTCATGTTAAAAGACTCCAAGCTGGTGTCAATCGACTCAAACAAGAGCAATTCGATCTAATTTTATTGGATTTGACTTTACCCGATAGTCAAGGATTGTCATCTGTAGAACTATTAGTACAAAATTTTCCCTCTTTACCCATTGTCGTTCTGACCAATACTAACGATAATCAACTGGCAATTGAGGCCGTAAGACGGGGTGCGCAGGATTATTTAGTCAAGCGCGAGATTAATATTGATGTTTTGGTCAGATCGATTCAATATGCGATCGAACGTCACAAAGCTTCCGAGTTGCTACGAGAAACCAACGAAAACCTAACCCGTCAAATTCAACAGAAAACTACCGAGTTGATGAAGGCAAAGGAAATCAATCACTTTCAATCTGAATTAGTGTCGATGTTTTCCCATGATTTTCGCAATCCTTTGACTACGGTACTATCTTGTACGGAATTACTACACAATAAAAGCGATCGCCTTAGCGAAGAGAAAAAGGTTTACTTATTTCAAATGCTACGCGGTGCCAGTAAAGACATGGTGCAGCTATTGGATGAAGTGCTTCTAGTCGGCAAAACCGACTCCGATACTTTTGAATGCCATTTGACCGAACTAGATTTAGAGCTATTTTGTTCGGAATTAGTCGAACAACTTCAGTTTAATGCTAGTAACAAAGATGTCGAAGTCGTCTTTGAAGTTCGAGGAAAAATCGAACCAGCTGCTTGGGACGAAAACCTATTACGACACATTTTAGGCAATATAATCGCCAACGCCATTAAATATTCTCCAGAAGGAAACAAGGTATTATTCGAGCTTATCCCCCAAGCAGAAGCAATCATTTTTCGCATCCAAGATTGGGGGCTCGGCATTCCTCCAGCGGATCGACAAAATTTGTTTGAACCCTTTCATCGCGCCAGCAACGTTGGTAAAATTCCTGGGACGGGTTTGGGACTGGCGATCGTCAAAAGCTGTGTAGAAGCTCACCAAGGACAGATTACCCTAGACAGTAAAGTCGGCGAGGGAACAATTGTTACCGCGATCTTACCTTTACTACCTTCTCAATCAACAAATTAAAATCTTGTATTGCTGACTTCTTGAAACGTAAGTGTAACCAGTATTTAGCGTTGGGAGAAGTCATACCAAAATCCTGTTTACATAGAATACTTATCGGTTAAATCGTTAAACCCTGTAGAGACGTAATATATTACGTCTCTACGATCGATTTTTTGGTATTTTTTGGTAATCGGATTTTGTATCACTAGGCATAGCTCGCATGGCAATCTCCACCATCTGCTTAATTTTCAATGGATCTGGATGCACTCTGGAGATCACTGCCATTGCATTCCCTACACTACCAAAGAAACGTGCCAAAGCCTGAATATCCTCTTCTATCGGAATTTGTCCTTTTATTTGAGCCTCTCGCAAGCGACCGTAAAGAATTGCTTCACATTTGGCTTGATGCTCGATAATTTTTCTTTTAATTGTCTCGCCGAAATGATGGCATTCAAGGGTACTGTTAACCCACAAGCAACCTGCGGGGTTATCGATGTCGGACAAAATATCTGCGATGGTGTTTAGATAAGCTTCAACTGCTTTATAAGCATCGGTATGGGCTGCTACGGCTTGTTGAACCCTTCCACCATAAAGCTGGCTGTAGCGATCGAATGCTTTGAGAAATAATTGCTCTTTATCGCCAAAAGCAGCATAAAGACTGGGTTTGGTCACTCCCATAGTTTTGGAGAGATCGTCAAGGGAAGTTCCTTGATAACCCTGTTGCCAGAATAACTTCATTGCCTGAAATAGTGCTTGTTCGGTATCAAATTCGCGAGGGCGACCTCTGGGCATAGTTTTTGATTAATTACTTTACTAGCTAGTAGTTTTATTATACACGGCATTCAAATATTCTTTATTATTCAAGATTAATTTCCACCAATTGAAATATTTTTTTGTATACTGATCAGTATAAAATTAAAAATCAAAGAAAAAATAATGGTTGAGAGGCATAAGCGAAACTTGTTTACCTTACTCAACACTTATATTCGTTCGACCTATCAAAGAGCGATCGCCCTGGTCGCGATTCGCAATAATAAACAACTTACAAGTTTAATTGCTCGACCTATGAAACTATCTGAAACACCGCCCCAGCAGTCATTGGAATTTGATGAACATACAACTTCAGAAGAATTTCTTACCTAATAACCTCCAGTGGCAAGCACATCCAGATATATCGATCGAACTACAGCTAGAGAGCGATCGCCATACTAAATTTATTTCAAAGGCATTGAGATGAGAACGAAGTTATTAGCAATGGGGTTGGCTATATCGGCTGGAATATTATTCATAACTGGCTTTGCCGATCGCACGTCTGCCCATTTAAATTTAAAAACTAACTCTAACACCGTATCCCTAGAAGATTCAGTCAGGATTATTTCTCAATCTACTCGCTCTGAGGCAGAAATATGGTCGCTTCTACAGCAAGGAACGGGATATGTGGTGCTTATCCGCCATGCTTTAGCACCAGGGAGGGGAGATCCGTCTAATTTTCAACTCGATGATTGTTCCACTCAGCGCAATCTTTCCGATACTGGTCGAGCGCAGGCTGTACGAATTGGAGAAGCATTTAAGAGTCGTCAGATTCCCATTGCCAGAATTTTATCGAGTCAATGGTGTCGTTGCTTAGAAACGGCAAGACTTATGGATGCTGGTTCAGTAGAGCCATTAACTGCTTTAAACTCTACTTTTTACGATCCTTCTGCTGAAACCGAGCGAACCGATCGGATTCGCCAATTTGTTATCGATCATCGCAATATTCCTGGCACGACGGTTATGGTTACTCACGCCTCAAATATTTCCGCGATCGCTGGTGCTTCTGTTCAATCGGGAGGAATAGTGGTGTTACGAGCCGACGAGGAGGAGCAAATTAATTTAATTGGCGAGATTGAAGCTTTTTGAATATCCGTTTCGCGCTTGACAATAATTTTTTCTAGCAGTTTTAAAAATTTCTTTTAACTAAACATACTCATGAGTTTAATCAAAACAGCCGTCCGTTGGCGACATGGAACATTTGTTTTATTCTGCATTATCGCTTTGTTTGGAGCTTTGTCCTTATTCCAATTACCTATAGAACTACAGCCTGGGGGCGATCGCCCTGAAATTACCATTACTACTCCCTATTCGGGTGCTAGTCCCACAGAAGTAGAAGATTTGATTACCCGTCCGATTGAGGAAGTTCTTGAAGAAATTGAAGGGGTGCAGGAAATTACCAGCAACAGTCGTTTTGGTACAAGCAGTATTAGTTTGGAGTTTACCTGGGACAGCGATCTCGACCGACGTTTGGTAGACGTTCTCAACCAGTTACAGCAGGTAGAAGCATTACCAACTGAAGCAGGAGAGTCTGATGTGGAGGTGGTTAGCGGTAGCAGCAGTCCGATGATGTGGATAATTCTCAGTCCCAAAGAAGGTTTTACCGTAGATCCCGATCGCTTAAGAGATTTAGCAGAAGATGTTATCGTTCCCCGTCTCCGTCAAATAGAAGAGGTAGGATCGTTTAACATATCGGGTGGTAGAGAACGGGAAGTTGAGGTAATTGTCGATCCCAAAGCTTTGAGCGATCGCAACCTTACTTTAGCAGATGTCATCAATACTTTACGTCAAAATAACCGAGATATTCGCGGTGGTCCTTTAGTTTTAGGTCGGCGAGAGTATCGAGTTAGAACCGTCAGTCGAATTGAAGATGTCGAACAATTAGAAGGATTTGTGCTGCGTCGCGATGAGTCGGGAACGGTTTATCTAGGAGATGTAGCGCAAGCTCGCATGGGTCGAGCTATTCAGGATACTGCCTTTGTTCTCAATGACGAACCAGCATTGGCTTTAGGAATTATCCGTCAAATTGGTGGTAATGTTCCTAAAATTTCTCAAAGAGTCAGAGCTACTTTAACCGAATTATCAGCCGAATTCGAGCGGGACGGTATAGGAGTTAACTTTGAGATTAACTATGATGAGAATGAATATATCACTCAGTCTATTTCCTTCGTTCGTAACAACTTAATTATTGGAGCAATTTTAGCAGCGATAGTATTACTGCTATTTCTAGGTTCATTGCGCTCGGTAGCGGTAATTGCCATTACTATACCCGTAACTTTGATAAGCGTATTTATCGTTTTTTATCTGCTACGGCGATCGCTCAACGTGATTAGTTTGGCGGGATTGGCTTTTGCTGTGGGGATGGTGGTGGATAATGCCATTGTGGTGCTGGAAAATATTTTCACCCATATACAGCAGAGTAAAACGACCATGAAAGCTGCGATCGCTGGAACTCAAGAAGTTGGCGGAGCAATGCTAGCTTCTACCCTTACTACCGTCGCGGTATTTGCCCCAATTGTTTTAGTTACGGGAGAAGCAGGACAGCTATTTTTCGATCTCGGTATTGCTTTATCTGTATCGGTAATGTTTTCTTTGTTTGCTGCTTTAACCTTAGTACCAATGCTGTCGGGACTGTTTCTCGATCGCGTTGGGGTAGGAAAAGGAACGAATGGCAACTGGTTAGAACAGTCTGTAGCTAAGACTTCGACAGTTTTTCAGCTTTGGCAAAGTAAGTTAGAGCAGTTTTTATTAACAACAGTATGCTGGTCTATTGGTAGGGGAAAAGCCAGTCGTCGCTTAGTAGCCTTGGGAGTTCCCATTGGATTATTGCTAATTAGCTATAATTTACTGCCTCCTTTCGATTATCTACCAGAAGGCAACCGCAATCAAATTCTTTGGATCGCCGAACCTTATCCTGGAACTAGCATTCCCGAAATTATCGAGATGTCTTCTGGACTGAGAAGTTTTTTAAGAGAACAACCAGAAGTTACTAAAAATATGCTGGTAGTGCGATCGAATAGAAAGATTCTTGGGGTTTATCTCAAACAAGAAGAAGCTACGTCTAAAAATATCGAAGAGATGGTGAAGCGAATGCAAGCGGTAAGCGGGAACTTTGCTGGCTATCGTATCTTAGTTCCGCGAAAAAGACCAATTTTTCAAAATCCTGGTAAAGAGTTTGAAATTCAACTAATTGGACAAGACCTAGATCGGTTAAATGAACTACAGCAACAGCTAAGAGAGCAACTGCAATCACTACCAGGTGTGCAGAATGCCCGTGCGGATTTTGTCACTGGTGCGCCAGAGTTACAGGTAATTCCCAACCGCGAACGTCTTGCCGAAGTAGGACTTTCAGAGTCCGAGATTGGAACAGTAGTAGAGGCAGCATTGGGAGGTGTAACGGCTTCGGAGTTTGTCGATGGCAGACACGAATTGGACGTTACCATAGAGTTACTCGATACTTTTGTCCAAACACCAGAACAACTGCGACAACTAGCAATCTATGCAGTAGAAGGACAGGTGCAGCTATCCGACGTAGCCGAAGTAGTAGAAACTACAGGTGCAGAAGCCATCAATCATGTCGATTTAGAACGAGCGATTACCCTAACAGTTAGTTTAGAACGAGAGGCATCTTTAGGAGGAGTAATACAGCAAGCCGAATCCCAAATTCTCGCTCCTCTGAGACAATCGTTACCTGCTGGTGTCAGAGTCGAACTAGCTGGTTCTGCCGATGTTCTCTCGGAAACTCTGTTGCAGTTGGTCACAATTTTTCTGCTATCTTTACTGATTACTTATCTGCTATTGGTTGCTTTATATCGTTCTTTTATCTATCCATTTCTAATTATGGCAACAGTCCCGATGGGAGTTACGGGAGCATTGCTAAGTTTGGTTATCGCTAATTCAATACCTGGTTTGGTAATTCCTCTCGATATGATTACTAGCTTAGGATTTGTCATTCTTACGGGGATAGTGGTTAATAATGCTATCCTCCTAGTAGACCGAGCCTTACAGCTACAGCAAGAAGGAATAGAATATAACGATTCACTTTATCTGGCGGTGCGCGATCGCCTGCGCCCAATCTTTATGTCTGCGGGGACTAGCGTACTGGGAATGCTTCCTTTGGCTATCCTACCAGGAAGGGGAGCGGAACTTTACCAAGGTTTGGGTATCGCTTTAACAGGTGGTTTAGCTCTTTCTACTTTTTTGACCCCTACCGTGATTCCTGCTTTGATGGGATTGCTACAAGATACAAAACTCAAAAATAGTCTAAAAATTAAGAGCGCAATAAAGCTCTGAGCAATAAATCTAAGATATTCAATTCGCTATTCAATATCTTCTCCGTCCAATTTCGCTAGTTTTCCGCCGATACTAAACATTTGACTTTACCATCCTCGATCTGGATGATTTGTTGACAGTGACTAGCAACCTTTTGGTCGTGAGTAACGATAATAACTGTAATTCCACTACGATGTAAGGATTTAAAGACATTCATTACTTCTTGACTGGTACGGGAATCTAAAGCACCAGTTGGTTCATCTGCCAAAAGCAGCTGGGGTTGATTAACAATTGCCCGTGCGATCGCGACTCGTTGCTGTTGTCCTCCCGATAATTGATAGGGATATCTATGTAGTTGTAACTCTAAACCTACTCTTTGTAGGGCAATTACTGCTTTGTTAAAACGTTGAAGATAAGGAAGGCCAGCATATGCCATTGGTAACATGACATTTTCTAGGGCGGTCATTTCGGATAGTAAATAAAACTGCTGAAAAACGAAACCAATTTGATAGTTGCGAACGAATGCTAACTGGCGAGGGTTCAAGCCATCTACTGCTTGACCGTTTAGATAATATTTACCAGCACTAGGACGATCCAAACAGCCAATAATATTCATCAGAGTTGATTTTCCCGAACCAGAAGTACCGATAATGGCGCAGCTTGACGCCGAATAAATCTTGAGGTCGATCGCTCGCAGTATTCTGCTAGTTGTTTGTCCGCGATAATAGAATTTATCAATTTTTTGTAGCTCGACGATCGCCGAATTAAAATTCATTTGGTTTAACTCCTCAAAGCAATAATCGGATCTAACTGGGCTGCGTTACGGGCGGGAACAACGCCAAAAATCAAACCAATTGCCCCAGAAACGCTCATTGCCGTAATAATTGCCCCATAACTGACAATTGCTTCTAAAGGCGAGAAAGCAGCGACGATCGCCGTTCCTCCGACTCCCAAGCCAATACCAATAAAACCGCCGATGGTAGCGAGAATAATCGCTTCAACGGTAAATTGAATTAAAATATCGCTACCAGTTGCCCCCAGAGCTTTTCGCAAGCCAATTTCTTGAGTCCGTTCCACCACCGAAACCAGCATAATATTCATAATGCCAATCCCACCGACTACTAGGGAAATACCTGCGGTTGCACCCAAGACAAGAACCAAAATTGCCGTAACGCGATCGGCTGTTGCCATCAAATCCTGTTGACTGCGAACGCTAAAATCATTTTCCCCCTTGAGAATATTGTGACGCAAGCGCAATAAATTAGTAATTTGATACTCGGCTGCGCTGGAACTTTCAGGATCTTTAGCTGCCACCGAAATTGTCTGAAGAGTCGGACTGCTGTAACCAGCATCTTGTCCCGAAACTTGGTTTGCCATGGTGGTAATGGGAATAAACACCACCTCATCTTGATTTTGTCCTAAAGATGCCCCCTTCTCTTCCATTACGCCAATAACCTCAAAGCTCAGGTTGCGGATGCGGATTTTTTGTCCCAAAGGATTTTTTGCCCCAAATAAAGTTTTAGCGGTATCGCTACCCAAGACAGCAAGGCGATCGCCTGTTTGCATATTTAAGAAATTGAAAAATTCTCCTTGTGCTACGCGAGCATCTCTGACAGTGGTATATTCAGGAGTAGTACCAGTGATAGTTACCTGGGTTTCGCGCTCGTAATAAGTCACCCTCAGACGTTCGCTTTTTTCGGGGGCGACTGCCGTTACGGCGGGAACTTCTCGTGCGATCGCTTCTGCATCGGCTAAAACCAGACTATTTGACTGTACTGTACCAGCAGCTGGCCCTCTTTGTTCTACCCCAGGAAAAACAAACAAGACATTTGTGCCTAACAATTCAAATTGCTGATTAATGTATCTTTGTCCCCCTTGTCCCACTGCAACCATAGCAATTACTGAAGCATTACCAATGATTACCCCGAGCATAGTTAAACCACTGCGTAGTTTATTCGCACCGAGGGTTTTGGTTGCCATGTTAATGTTTTCTAGTAAATTTGCACCCATATCTCAGTAACCCAACTCAATTAAACAATTCAAAAATTTTGGCTCTCCAAAAGATGCGAGCGAATGACTCGCAAAAGAATATCTTGAGTCTTCTTTTTGTTGAGAGAATGAATATAACTTTCCAAACTTTGTAATTTTATTTGTCCTGTCAGATCGTCGGTAGCGATACATTGTCTGACAGCAATTAACAACAATTTTTTAGTCTCTTCATGATTTAAACTATGAATACTATTTTTCCAAACTTGAAACTTAAACTGTTGTGCGAGAAAAACTCTAAAGGATGACATAATAATTGATACTCTCTATTGTCTGACTGCCTTGGTTTGTACTGAAAAGTAGCAGATGCTTAAGTGCGATCGATAAACAGAAAATTCTGACTGGCTAAAAGCTATAGCAATCGAACTATAGATTAGGACATTTATAAAATCCTTTGCGCCTTTGCGTCTTTGCGAGAGATAAAATTAATTGTCTTAACCTTTGCTTCGACTGCTATACCAACAGTATCATTTTATGCCTCCTTGCTGCGAGCGATGTCGCCGTCTAATGTACTCTATTTGTTCTGGGGTAAGTACTTGTTCTATTTGCTGTTGAGCCGATTTGACAGCTAGCTGCAAGCGATCTGCTTGTTCTGAAGTCAAAGGCAGATCTTGTAAAGCTGATTGCAAATTTAAACCTTGAGATACTATGGCGGTAAAATACTGTAGTTGCTCTAGCGTCAAAATTGATTGGATTTGTTGACTTAAGTTTCGATTAATCGAAATTATATTTTCCTTTTGAGTTTCGTCAAGAGCTAATTTCCCTGGCAAAGAAGGTATCGACTGCTTAACAGTTAAAGGTCGATCTTGAAGAACAATGGCGACTGCCCTCTGTCGCAGATAAACTGTCAAAACAGTAAAGCCAATTACTAATGCCAATAAAGCAATTAGCTGACGCTGTGTAAGTATATTCATTTCATTGTTGCTCGGTAAAAAATGAAATTGTGGTTAGTCGTTAGTCGTTAGTTGTTAGTTGTTAGTCGTTAGTCGTTAGTCGTTAGTTGTTAGTCGTTAGTTGTACTTTATCGTTCCTCGTTCCTCATTCCTTGTTCCTTAAAAGAGACTGCTTCTCAGGTGGAGCATCGATAAACACGAGATCGCCCCGCTCTAAGCCCTGAATAATTTGGGTTTGACCATCTTGACTCAAGCCAACAGTGACGGGTTGAAATTCAGCTTCTCCAGTTTCACTGGCCACCATAACTCCAATTTCGCCTTGGCTGGTGGTAATGGCTACGGTAGGAATAGTTAAAGCATTTTCGATGGTTTTACCGATAAACAAGGCATCGACATTCATGCCCGATCGCAATTCTGTTTGTCCCGAAATTAACTCTACTTTGACCTCAAAAGAAGTAACATTGTTTTCTACTACGGCTTCGGGGGCAATTTGTTTGACTCGACCTTTAAATGTCTGGTTAGGATAAGCATCGGCGACGATTTCTACGGTTCGATCGAGTTCAATCTGGGCAATACTGGCTTCAGAGACATTAACATTAACTTCTAATTGTGATGCAATCGATAAGATCGAACTTGAGGTAGCAGAAGAAGTAGCAGAGGCGGAGACATCGGGAGTGACAATTGAACCGACTACCGCATATTTTTGGCTGACGATACCGTCAAAAGGAGCGCGAATTTCAGTATCATCTAATCTGGTTTGGGCTAATGCTACTTTTGCTTGGGCTGCCCTTACTCTGGCTTGATATTGCTCGATATCTTCTGGACGAGAGCCAGTTTCTAACTCTTGCAATTGTTCTCGTGCTTCAATTAGGTTAGCGCGGGCTGTTTGCTCTTCACTGATATATTCATCTAAAGTTAATTGAGCGATCGCTCCTTGTCGCGCCAAAAAACGATTTTTTTCTAATTTTTTCGCAGCTAAATCTGCTTGCGCTTGAGCAGATCTTACCTGAGATTTGGCTCTGGCGATCGCTTCGCTACGATTACCATTAACCACTCTGGCATATTCTGCTTCTGCCTGGGCTAACTCCGCCTGGGCTTGAGCTAACTCCGCTTTTAAGTTAGCAGAATCCATTTTAGCCAATAGCTGCCCCGCTTTAACCTCATCTCCTTGTTCGACATAAAGGGCAGTCAATCTACCCGTAGTTTTGGGGCTGATATTAACCGAGTCGATTGGTTCGATAGTACCACTGGCTTCAGTGACAACCTTCAAAGTTTGAGTTTGTGCTGGTACGGTTAAAGATTCAAGATTGGGTTGACTATCTTGGCGACGAGAAAATAAATATCGTCCCGTTCCAGCCAGCATTAAGATTATGATGATCGGTATTGCCCAAGGAAATCGCTTCTTTTTCGGTTTGGCGATCGCATAGCTAGTTGGAGACATCGCCACTTGAGGAGGGGATTTTTTGTTGGTTGAATCATCACCTACAGGTTCAGAAAAACTATCCATAACCCTATTTCAGAAATTATCAAATTAAACTGATTGCTAATTATTTCCCCGACGATGCACCATTCGATTCATTACAAAATCTTGTTCGTTATTCTCACAAGCTTCTTCTATCGCATCTTGACGCTGGGACATTGCACCTCGATCTGGGGTAAAGGTAAAGTCTCCTTGTTGTTGCGCTTCCCAACCACTAAGCCAAACCAAACTCATCATTTTTTCCATTCTGCCTAAGTCCTTAAATTCCGCACAAGTTAGTTGAGCCATATCGATCGCTCCCTCCTCATCATTGGCGGTTACTGTAGTTGAGGATGAAATAACCACAACAGTAGTTAAAGCGATCGCTATTTTTAAAGTCAATAATCTAAACTGCATAAAAACTCCTTAAGCTAGAACGAAGTGAAGTATAGTTTCATGCTAGGGATTTCTTGCTTTGCTGACTTCGACCTAAAGTCTAGAACTCAATTGTACTTTTGTACGAGATCTCCAGAGGCAAATATTGGACTTTGGTACACCTGAATGATTTGAGATTTAGTTTTAGACTGACTATTAAGAGCGTTACGTACTTTTTGTTCGTAATAGTGTTTCTCCGCCATTGTTACTAACAACAAAATCAGCTAAAAGGTAAAAGAGAGACCAAAATCGTCAATCCAATGAAGCTGGCTCTTTTTTATCTTTTTTTATTTTAGATAGCTAAATTAATGGAATTTACTAATCGTCTTAAAGCCCATCCCTTACGTTTATTACTTTACTTGGAGTGGATTTTAGTTCTCATTAGTATTATCGGGCAATTACGGACTCAATTTCCTCCTTTTCCTCCAGTTAAGTTACCGCCATTTTTCCCCGAAATAAACCCCGATTTATCTCCAAGCTCTATTATCTTTACAATCACTTTTATCGCTTTAGGATTGTGGCGACCTCATGATAAATATTGGTCTAATATTCTTTATATTGGTTTGGGATTTGCTTTAATTGGTTTGACTGGAATTACTGATGAGAATAATATTCGTCTGTTTATCCCCTTACTTCTGATTATGGTAATTAGAGGATGCTTGACCTTCAAGCTACCTGGATCGTCTATTGTAGCTGCCATTTCTATTACTTGGTTTTTCGCCTCTCTTTATTTAGCAGTTCAAAATAGCTTGAATAATTTAAATTTAAATATGGAGCAAGTACCCGCAATTGTCACCTCAGACATCGAACCAGAAATTATCTATCGGCTTTATTCTAATGAAGAACAATTGAAAGCTTTAATTATTAACATGACGATCAATATAACCATGTTATTTTGCTTAATAACTATCTTTGTCTTTATTTTGGTAAATGCCTTAATGTCAGAATATCGCTCCCGCCAAGAATTAGGATTGGTCAACAAACAATTGCGAGAATATGCTTTATTAATTGAAGACCGAGCGATGTTGCAAGAACGCAATCGTATCGCCAGAGAAATTCATGATTCCTTGGGGCATTCTTTGACTGCTTTAAATCTACAATTAGCTAATGCTGTATTATACCTTCGTTCCAATCTCAGTCGTAGTGAAGACTTCTTAACAGAAGCAAAAAAACTGGGTTCTCACGCGCTTCAGGAAGTACGTCAATCTGTATCTACATTGCGTTGCGATCCTTTACAGGGTAAATTGCTCAATGTAGCAATTCTAGAATTAATCGAAGATTTACGATATCGTTCTGAAATTGACTTCAATTACCAAAACGAAATTGCCTGTCACCTGTCCCAAGAAATTACCACAACGGTTTATCGTATTGTTCAGGAAGCCTTGACTAACATAATTAAACATTCAGAAGCAACAGAAGTAAATATTTCCTTAAAATTAATCGCTGAAGGTCTTCAGGTTAAGATACGAGATAATGGTCGAGGTTTCGATCCTCAAGAAAATACTACAGGATTTGGCATTCAAGGAATGTCTGAAAGGGCTACCGCTTTGGGTGGCAAATTTGACTTAATCAGTCAACCCCAAACAGGATGTCAAATAGTAGCGATAATTCCTTTATTGCCTAAACCTTAATAGTTCATAACTTTGGCTGACAAAAGTAGCGATGAAGAAGACTCGTATTTTACTGGTAGACGACCAAACAATTATCCGACAGGGATTAAAAAGCCTCCTCGAATCTCAAGTAGACTTCGAGATAGTTGGTGAGGCAGAAAATGGCAAAAGTGCGATCGCTCTAGTCCAAAAACTTTATGATACTCCTCAACAACCAGATCTAATCTTGATGGATGTGCGGATGCCTGTAATGGATGGCGTTGCTACTACCGAGAAAATAACTCAACAGTTTAGTTCCATCTCAGTCTTGGTTCTCAGTACCTTTGACGATGATGAATATATCACTAAAGCGATGCAGTTTGGAGCTAAAGGCTATTTACTCAAAGATACACCCCTAGAAGAAATTGCCGATGCCATTAGAGCAGCGGTTAAAGGCTATACTCAACTAGGGCCTGGTTTATTTCAAAAATTTATTAATCGCTCGGATCGGCAACAGCCCCCCATACCCCAAGAATTACCCCTAGCACTACAGTCCCTCAGCCCTAGAGAAAAAGAAGTTTTGGCATTAATTGCTAAAGGGGCAAGTAATAAAGAAATCGCTGGAGAATTATATATTTCTGAAAGAACCGTCAAAGCCCATATTACTAGTATTCTGAGTCAATTGAATTTACGCGATCGCACTCAAGTCGCAATTCTAGCTATCCAGTACGGATTTTCCTAGTTTGAGCTTCTATTTTTAAGCTAGATTGATTAGACTGGAGTTTAGACTAAAGCTGCCGATTAGAAATTAATTTCATATTCCAAACGAACTTCATTACCAGTTGTATTTTCTGCACTGTCGCTGCCAAATAAGTTGAGACTGGGAGCGATCGCCTCAGAGGCATCGCCGAGTAGGTTGTAGTCGTAGGTAAGGCGTAACGAAGATCGTTCGCTAATCTCGTATACTCCTTGAAGATCTGGATAGACAGTAAAATAATCCAAGCCCACTGCTTTACCCCAACCAATGGTAGTATCTTCTATTATAGGGAGGATTAAAGGAGAGATGATAAATCGTTCTACGCCTATCTGATATATTCTTTCTTGACTTAAACCTTCATCACCGCCACCTGAGATAGTATTTCTGGCAAAAGCTACAAATCGCTCGCTTAAGAGACGGATAATTTCTCCTTGGTCTAAAGCAGGGGTGCTGGTTAATCGTACTGCGGATGAATTAGTAAGATTACGTTGTGCAATTGTATTGTCGTTCTCATTGTTGGTTGCAGTTAAAGCAATCCCGTTAAAACATTCAGTTAAACGATTTAATTCTGCTTGGGAATAATATTGGCTATTTTCGACTAGAGGTGCGTCATTGGGGCGAATATTGCAGTCGGTATTGTTTTGGGCGAGGTTGGGCAATATTTCTTCTGCTTGTCCATCAACTACCAAGCTGATTCTGATTGTATTGCTATTGTCGATGTTAGTTATCGGATCGTTGATTTCGTTGACGTTGGAGTCTGCGGTACGTAAAGCATTTAATTCCTCTTGCCGATCGCCACTGTTATCATCGCTTAAGACTACGTTAGTCCTCAAAACTACATTCATAGTAGGATTAAATACACCAGCTTCGGGAGTAAAGACGATCGTATTTTCTAAACCGCGAGCTAATTCAAAACTATTGCTGTATAGATTTACATCAGCTTTAGTTAACATCAGCGTACCTTCAGGACGAATATTGCGCGGGTTGTCTACAGTGCCATTGAGAGTCAAACCACCCTCTAGCTCAAACTCATAGAGGGCGAGTTGTTCGAGCTTAAAGTCTTTAAGGTTAATTTGTAAATCGTCAAGAGTGGTGACAAAAGCAGTCGAACCAGCAGCCTGATTGGAGTTGGTAGCCCGATCGCCCGTATTATTTTGAGTTGAGGTTCGGTTAGCCCGATTGTTTCTAGCTATTGGTGCTGCATCTGGTTCTGGCTGTTCGGTTTTGGGAATCGATATATTCCCATCTTCTAGGTTGACTTCTCCACCAATTACGGGCTGCAAAGATGCCCCCGTTACCGTTACCTTGCCGTCAACTCCTCCTCGATAAAGTCGATCGATGTTAATCTCTCCTTCTTTGGGGATATTAATTGTCAGGGGGTTCTCTAAATTATTTACCGCCGTGAGGATGGGTAATTGTCCCGCGATCGATAAGTCTTTTTCGGCAAAGGTAGCATCTAAGGTTTCGACATTGACTATTTGGTTGTCGATGACGATCTTGCCCGTACCGATAAAGGGTTCGGAAAAGAAGGGTGTTTCTAGGTGAATATTGGCATTTTCTAGGTTAACTACACCGTTAGCATCCAAATCGTAGATTATTCCTCCTTCTCTTTGGAGATCCAAACGCGCACTGGCTTCTAATTGAGCATTGCCTTCACCACCATTCCAGTTAAGGTATTTTTGACTCAGGGCATCTAAAAATATAAAGGCTTCACTGTCTAAATTGGCTTTGGCGTAGACGCGATCGCTTTTTCCTGGAATTATCGGATAGGGTACGCTAGCTTCTATTTGAATTGAATCGGGGGCGGTAGTATTAAAAGCTAATCTGCTGCCATCATAGTCATATTTACCTGCAATTTCGGCGGGTAAGACATTGCCGTTGAATGCCCCATCACTAAAAGCAATTTTCCCTGATAATTGAGGTTTGTCTATTGTTCCTTGAAGAGTACCGACGGTATTGATTTCTCCTGCAAGATCTACAGGAATTTTCACAAAATTACTGATATTATCGATGGTTAAATTGGCTACAGTATATTTAGTATCAAATTTTTCGGGAGAGAGTTTTCCGCGCAAGGATAATACTGCTTCCTGCACCTCTAACCTAGCTGTTTCTAAGTCTACTTCTGTACCTTGAAGCTCTCCTTCAATTTGTAATTTAGGTATGTTGATATATTGAGGTTCTTCGATTACTAAACCCAAAGGTGGAACGATATCGGGATAGGCTTCGGTGGGTTGCCATTGCCAGCGATTTCCCTCTACCCTAAAGTCTGCCTGGGGTGTTTGAATTGTCCCCCCAATGGTAATTTCTCCCGCGTATCTGCCTCGAATATCTAGTTCGCTAGGTATGCTACCACTTTCTTTTGCTGCTGCATTTGCTTGAATTTGGCGATTGACAACACGTAACTGATTGAGTTTGCGGGCGATGGATTTGTCTACCAAATCTTTTTCGGGTGCGGGTTTTACCGCAGCGGGCGAACCATAATCGGGAAGATCGAATAAGTTGGTAATGTCTTCAATAGTAAACCAACGAAATGTGGTCAAGACATCTTGGATATAGGCTTCGGGGATATTTAATTTCCCGTCGATTTCTCCTGACTGGAGATCTAATGCAGCGTTGAGATTGTATTCGCTCTCCTTCAAATCGAGGGAGGCACTGGTTATCTCAGCAAGATTTTCAGCAGGATCGTAATTGAAATTAGCAGCAAGGCGATCGGCTTTAATGTAACCTACTCCTGGGTTATTAATTTGGATGTCTCCTTGGGCTGCTAGGGTATAGAGGTTGAGATCGACATTGCCTGTGGTTTTGCCAACCAAAGCCCCTTCTATACCTGCGGATGTTGCTGGAGCAAGGTTTAATAGTGCCAAGGGAAAATTATTAATATCTAAGGAGAAGAGATCGCCATTGCGGTTTCCTGTGGCAATAACGGGGTTTTCAGTATCCTCTCCTTGGCGTAATTCTAGATTGGTTGGTAGATAGGGTAATTTACAGTTATCAGCGTTACAGGGTACTGCCCTTGCTGCAATTACATCCTCTTCTCCCTGGAGATTGAGGGCAATTTGCTCTCCTGGCTGTACTTCTACTTCTCCTGTCATTACAAGATCGAAGTCAATATCGTTAAAGGCAAAATCTTCCAGACGCAAATCCCCTGTTAAATTAATATTACCTGGAGTGTTGGGGGCAGAAAGTAGCTGCTTCCCTGTAAATTGTCCGTCAAAAATAGCTTCTCCTTGAATATTGACGCTTTCGGCAATTAATTGATTATTTTGAGTGGTAGCGGTCAGAATTCCGTCTATAGGTAGGCGATCGAAATCTAGATTAGCAGCAACATCTAGGTTGGTATTGGCTACATCTAGATTATTAGTAATACTAGATAAGGTTAAATTGCCCTCAGCATTGACACTTTGTACGCCAGAGTTAACCGCGACTCGATCTACATTAATGGGAATATTGAGTTGATTCTTAATTACAGGATTGATATCTCCCGATAAATCCACCTGGGCATCAATATTATCTACCTCTACCGAGGCGAAATTTTCGGGGGCAAACTTATCGAGCAGTACCTGCGAACTAATATTACTGGCGTTGAGATTAGCCCGCCATTGATTATTATCCAGAGAGGCGATCGCTTTTACCGTCCCCGATGCGACATCTAAATCTGCATCTAAATCTGCATCTACCGTACTGAGATTGGGATTTTGACCAAAGTTTAATAGCTGCTGTAATTGCGCCGAGGCAGTTACTTGACTAGATCTGATATTGGCGGGAATGGGCAAATTAGGTGCGACTCGATTTAGATCGATCTGGCTGGTATTAGCATTAGCTCCAACTGTACCCGAATCGATTTGGCTGTTGACTGCTACCGCTTCTCCATCTACCAGTAAATCTAAATCTGCATCTGCCTGAAGACTGTTTAAATTACCAGTTTTACCTATTGCTAATAGTTGTTTTAAACTAGTAGAGGCATTAATCGTTCCCGACTGCAACTCTGTAGCTACAGGGAGACTGGTGACAAAGTTATCTATTTGAATATCGCTAGTAACTACCTTTGCCTGAAGATTGCCATTATTTAATTGACTGTCAACCGCTACGTTGCCACCATCTACATCTAAATTTAGCTCCGCAGTACCTCGAACTCCTTCAGGGGTAAGATTATCTAGGCTACCATTTAAGTCAACCTCTGCTGTATCTAGAGCCACAGGGCGATTTAGATCTAGATTGGAATTATCAAATTCAGTTAAAAAGGGAGTCAGGTTGAGAGAATCAGCCTCTAAACTGGCTTGCCATTGTTGACTGTCTAAATTTGTATCTGCTGTTAGATCTACCTTGCCATCACCGTAGGTAATTTGAGTATCTCGCAAAGCTAGATTATTATCGGCAAAAACCGCTTCCCCCGAACCAGCAATATCTTCTAAGTTAGGTGCATCTACTTGACCTATATTCCATTTAACTAAGGCTTTGGGGTTATCTACCGTACCGTCAATTTGTCCTTGAGCTTCAAGATTACCTATAGCTACTGTTTCTGGTAATTGATAGTAGGGAGAAACCAATTCCTGCGTCGGTAAATTAGCCTGAAAGCTAAACGCCAGGGGCATTTTAGTCGCCTCTATCGAGCGATCGCTTTCTAGAGTTTGCTTGAGATTGGTTTCAATCGTACCTTCGGCGGTAACACTTCCCCCCGCAACGGGCTTGATTTGGACATTTTCGAGGACAACTTTTGCCAAATCTGCCCGAAAGTCGGTGTTTATTCGTTCAAACTGAGTTTTGGCTATGGTTACTGTCTGAGTATTATTAATACTTCCCGTTAACTTTGGTTCTTTTATTGCTCCTTGTACCCGAACTTGAGCTTCTACTTCCCCCGCCACCTCTACTGGTAATTGTTCCCTTAAACCAGGGGGTAGGCTGCCTAGTTGAAAGGGTAAGATATTGGCATCTAAATCGTAACCGCTGTCTAAATTTACCTCTCCGTCTACCTGGGCGGTAATATTACCCAAACTAGCTTGAGCTTCTTGAATGTCTGCATTGCGGCCACCAAAATTTAATTTCGATTCTGCACTGACGGGGGCATTTAAATCTTTAGCCTCCCCCGTTAAGTTTTGCAAATTTAGCGTACCCTTGACATTAGCTGCGGTAATCTCTTCAAAGGAAGGAATATTAATATCCAAATCCGCATTAAGTCGCCCCGTCTCAATTTCTACGGGGATGGGCAATAAAGTAGATAGATCGGACAGTGCCAAATCATCAACCAGCAGTTTGGTATTAGTCGTGCCAGTTTCTAGTTCGGTTTCTCCTTGAATAGAGGCTTGTGCCTGTTCGATGTCTGCATCTAAATCGTAGTCAATAAATCCTGTTTTTTGATTGAATCTACCGCTACCGTCTAATTGGGCTTGAAGTGGTTGTTGTTCGTAGGGTACGGCGGTGATGTCGGCTTGTTCTACCTCTAGATCGACATCAAAATATAATAAAGGATCTTTCTTTTCTCGATTGGGATCGCTGGCTAAAAAATCGAGATTAAGCCATTCCCCGTCTTGTTCTTGTTTGAGGTAAACATTTGGCTGGATTAACCTAACTTCTAAAGGTAGGGTACGCCTAAATAATACAGGAAAAATATTGAATCCAACCTCGATCGCTTTTACCTCTATTCGATCGCGATCGGTATTAGTAGGCGGAATAACCGTCTCACTAAATTCAATACTATTAAGCGAAAAGCCTTTAACCTCACCTAGATAAATCGGACGTTCGATAAAATTACCGATCTGAGTCTCCAAAAAAGGCGGTAACTTTTTCTTGACTAAGATATTTAGCCCCCAATAGCCCAAACTACCCAAAGCTGCGATCGCAATTATTCCCGTTGCTGCTTGTTTAGGTGAAGGCTTTAGTTTCTCAAGCAACTGCTGTAAAGAGTTTTGCTTTTTTGGATTTGGATTAGGGGGTTCATTTATCCTAGTCATTGTTTAATTTTATCGGCAAGATAACTTACCTAAAGCAATTGCAAATAAATAATACAAATTGAGACAGAATCTTAGCCTCAGTTCAAGAATTTTAACCTCTCTCTGGAGATGTAAGTTTTTTTGGAGGAAGAGGGAGCAGGAAAGATAACTGACCGTAAGGTGGGCAAATTTCCCTACTAGCAAAGTCCGAGTGACTACAAGTTATTTTTGCCCACCCTACCTACGAACTCCGAACTATGAAATTACTATCGTGGCTATTGGCAAATTGCGGATACTAGAGAACTGACGACGATGGGGGCGGTAACGGCACGAAGAATGCGATTTCCTAGGGATACTGGCTGGAAACCCGAAGCGATCGCTTTTTGTACCTCTACTTCTGTCCATCCTCCTTCGCATCCCGTAGCAATAATTATTTCAGATGGGTTGCTATTTTGTAAACAATTCCAAAGAGGAGGTATGTCTCCCCGCGCCACGCAGATATATTTGTCTGGATCGGAGGTGACGTCCTCGATGGCGGAAGTAAATTTAGTTGGTTCGAGGATAGCAGGTACTATCTGTCTTTCTGATTGTTCCGCTGCTTCTATGGCGATTTTACGCCAACGTTGGACTTTGTTGGGACTGGGTTTGAGGATAGTGCGATCGCTAATTACGGGGATAAACTTGCTGACTCCCAATTCTGTGCAACAGCGAATTACCTGTTCGTAACCGCTGCCTTTGGGTAAAGCGGTAATTAGACTGAGGGATACGGATAATTCTGTGTCTATCTTAATTGATTCAATAATTTTTGCTGACTTATCGACAATTTCAGCGCTCCAGGCGTTGCCACTACCGTCGAGGACGACAAAGCGATCGCCATTAACTAACCGCAATACCCTCAATAGATAGTGTAATTGTTGAGGTTCTAGATTAATTAGATCCTCTTGTATTTGTGCTGGTGTAATTACTAGACGGTAAGTCAATTATTAATAATACCATTTATCGTTAGTAACGAGAGACTTGGGTGATGATAGGGATTGGGCATTGGGCATTGGGCATTGGGCATTGGCGACTCTCTAACTTTTCTAGCTTTTCTGTTGATAATTTTAAACCGTTATATCTCTCTTACTACTTTTGAAGGTGAGGCACGCTGAATTTAGTTCAGCAAGTGCAATCACCTTGTTGAGAAATGGTATAAGCTAATGTGCATTTAAATTGTGTATTCATTAGTTATAAACGCTTTCTGTTTTCAAGTAGCCCATGCCTTTTTGTTTTGTCACCTTGATTTAAACCATGCCAAAAATCTTAATATTAACCCATTTCTCGGCTATTTTCTGGGTGAGATAGGAGAGATATTGTTTCTGGCTCTAATTTGCGTGAATATTACGCAAATAGTTTTTCCTTTGTCCAAAGTCCAATTTTTATGAATTGCTAATTAATACATTTTGACGTGCGGAAGGTGGGGTACAATATTACTAAGTTAGGAGAGCAATCGGAGAAGAAAGTTGCTAAGTAAGGTACTGAATGGTTAGAGAAACAACTAGTTTCTGTTTAGAGCTAGATGTAGCTTAATTGTAAACTCATTTGTTTCCAGTCTCGAGCAAGGAGAAGGAAGCCCTAGAAACTAACAGACCAAATTAAGGCTCACTTGATAAGGAGTCAAAAATCTAGATAATAGCAGTTTGAACATGAGTGTACCAATCGTCAGCTACTAAACCTGACTCAACTAAACATAATGGTTTCCATCCGATTGAAACCAGCTATGAAGAAAATTCTGATTTTAACTTCAAATCCCAGACATGACCTCAATTTAGAGCGAGAAATCAAAGACTTGCAGAATGTGATCAAACGCTCGAAAAACCAGTCTCAATTCGAGACGAAGTTTGAGCCAGAAGTCCATCCAGAAGAGTTGCAAGATTTATTCTTAGAGCACGAGCCACGAATTGTTCATTTTTGTGGTCACGGAACTGGAGAGCAAGGTTTTGTACTACAGAATCAAGCGGGACAGGAACAGCTAGTTAGTACAGAAGCTCTATCTAATCTGTTTGAGCTGGTTGAGAAGGAGGTTGAGTGCGTTTTGCTCAATGCTTGCTATAGCCAAGTCCAAGCTAATGCGATTGTTCAACATATTAACTATGTGGTGGGCATGAGTCATGAGATCTCAGACGATGCAGCAATTATTTTTGCCACAGGTTTTTATCGAGCGTTAGGCTGGGGGAAATCGATTGAGGAGTCTTACCAGTGGGGTCGCAATGCGATTCAAATTCAGTTTGCCCAGGCTAATAATTCTCGTTTCCGTAGTCCTGAAGCAAGTCGCCAGCTTATAGCTGTCGATGTTGCCGAGCAAGTTGTCATTCCCGAAGACTTAAAACCCGTTCTGAAGAAGAAGTCCCCTCTGACTCCTTTTCCAGAAGAAGTGACCTCCACTCCCTCAGTTGATTATCCAAATTTGTCTACCCCATCCGATTTTCCCCCCGAACTGCTCACAGCACTTCAAGAGGAAGAGCGTTACAAGGGATATCGAGAGCAGGCAAGAGAGACTTGGGATCATTTGGGGCAAGCTAGTGCGCTTCGCCAACCCTTAACTCAGAACGAATATCGTCAGCGCAAAACTTTATTAAACAAAGTCAAGAGATTCTGGATAGAAGGTTTTCTCAAGCCTTCTCTCTATGCTAATACTGCCATTAACCTCGACTGGAAAACCAATCCAGATGCGGTGCTTCGGCCCTTTGAGGTCACGGAAGAGATCCCAGTCGATTTGGATGAGTCTTTTGAAGGACTACAACCAACCAAACTCTTGAATCAAACTGGACTGGGCAAAACTCTGTTAATTTTGGGTGAACCTGGTTCGGGAAAAACGATTACTCTGTTGCAATTAGCTCAAAAACTAGTCAATCAAACCGCACGAGATTTAACCTTACCTATTCCCGTGGTGTTTAACCTATCTTCTTGGGGGCAAAAGCAGCAAGCGATTGAAACATGGTTAATCGAAGAACTAAAAGACAAATATCAAGTTCCCATAACTTGGAGTGAGCCTTGGCTCAAACAAGAACAACTGATTTTACTCCTCGATGGCTTAGATGAAGTCAGAAAAGAACAACGAAATGCTTGTGTTCGCGCTTTAAATCAATTTATCGCCACCCATAATACTACCGAGATAGTGGTTTGTAGTCGAGTCAAAGATTATGAAGCCCTCAGCGAAAGTTTACAACTCAGCAGTGCTATTTGCCTTAAACCCCTTTCCCCCAAACAAATAGATGGTTTTTTAACTAAAGCAGGGGATTCACTAGCTGGCTTAAAGACGCTGTTGCAGCAAGATCGAGAACTGGAACAATTTGCTCAAACTCCTTTGATTCTAAATATTATGAGCTTGGCTTATCAAGGTTGGTCAGTAGAGGATTTATTACGGGAGTTTCGCTCAACCGAACATCGTTACGAACATTTGTTTGATAGTTACATTGAGCGTATGTTACGTCGTCGAGTAATTGGGCAATCAGAGCAAAATCATAATACACTCAATTATCCCCAGGCGAAAGTTTTGCATTGGCTCAGTTGGTTAGCAAAAACAATGGTCGATGAATCAAAAATAATTTTTTTGCTGGAGAAGATGCAACCAACCTTGCTTCAAAGTCGAAGTGAGAGAATAAGCTATCGAATTAGCAATTTTCTCTTGGGAGGGCTGAGTGGAGGACTGATTGGCGGGCTGATTGTCGGGCTGATTGTCGGGCTGATTGCTGGATTAAGTGGAGGGCTGATTGTCGGGCTGATTTTCGGGTTGATTGGAGGAGTAATTGCTGGGTTATCCAAAGAAATCACTATATTCGAGCAAATGAGTTGGTCATGGCAAAGGGCTAAGTCCAGGATTATTCACAATGGGCTGATTGTCGGGCTGATTGTCGGGCTAAGTGTAGGGCTGAGTTTTGGTCTGAGTGAAGGTCTGAGTGTCGGGCTGAGTTTCGGTCTGATTGTCGGACTGATTAAAGGGCTGAGTAAAGGTCTGATAGTCGGGCTGATTGGAGGTCTAATTGGAGGGCTGATTGGGGGACTGAGTAGTGGATTGATTAGTGCAGAAGTAAAGCAGAAAACTGTTCCTAATCAAGGAATATGGAGTTCAGCTAAAAACGCCATAATTTTAGGGCTGATGTTTGGGTTGAGTTTTGGTTTGATTGGAGGGCTGAGTGAAGGGTTGATTGGCGGGTTGATGGTCGGGCTGAGTGAAGGGCTGATGGGAGGGCTGATTATCGGTCTGATTGTTGGGTTTAAATACGGTGGAGTTGCCTGTATCCAACACTTTAACCTCCGCCGAATCCTTTACCGTAAAGGTCACATTCCCTGGAATTACGCCAGCTTTCTCGACTACGCTTCAGAACGCCTGTTAATGAAAAAAGTGGGTGGTGGTTACGTCTTTTATCACCGTATGTTGATGGAACACTTTGCTCAAAGGGAGCGAGTATCTAGAGAACTCATTCCCGAAACTCCAAGACCAACTTCTCAACCTGTTGCCCAGGCTAAGACAAGAACCAAAGTTAGAGCGAGCAAGATTAGTAACCCTGTGCCTCAGTCTTCTAATCCTGTCCACAATTATCTTGTTTGTAGCAATTGCGCTTATCGAAATCCGATTAATGGTAAATTTTGTACCAAGTGTGGCAGGAAACTAATTCAGGGAAATTGAGTAATATGTCGCCTTATTGATATACAACGTATTACTAATCTAGCGGGTTAAATTTAGGCGATCGAGTCCCAGAGCCAAAGGTTACTCTCCACCGCTATTGGACTTTGGACAAACAGCAAAATGATTCGCGATTGGTATTCGCGAATTTTTTCTCAATAATTAGCTTGATTATGATCCTTGGCGGGGCCAGACTGGTCAGAACGTTTAGAATTGCTCAATTTCATGATCTCAGAACTCAAACAGAGAGAAGACCAAGCTCATAAAGGGATTAGAGCTTTGAGAATCGCCTTATCGAATCAAAAAGAAGATTTATTAGCTTTTGCGCAAGTTCTCGACCAGAAACTTGCCGATATTGCCCATAAGTTTAAGATTTCTCTGTCTCAGGTACGACAAGTCTGTTTGTTAATGAAGAAGTCTCTTTCCACCAATGTCTATTGGCAAAAATGGAATCAACTCTACCAGCAACTTTCAGATAAATTCCTCTCGGTGAAGGAAGCGGTGGAATCAGCGATGAAATCAACCTACAGAGCCAGTTCTTTAGTTGAAAACCGAAGGTTCTCGACTCAGAAACTACTTTTTCTTGAGAAAGCACCTGAATTCTGATTATCTTGACCTTCTCAGGTTTTTTCTGAATCATCGCACCTTCAGGTCAAGCCGTGTTCTGGAAAGAGTTGGCAAAAGTCCCACGGAATTGATGACAGGAAAAAAACATCCACATTGGTTAGAATTATTGGGATTTGACCTTTTTCAACGAGCCTGAAAATCAAGCTTCTATAGCAATATGTTTGTTCTATCAGCTAAGTTCCAACTTGGCTTAATTTGATCGGCAAACTGTTACCCAAAATACCCCGTTTTTGAACGACGCCCTTTCTGCTCTGAAAATGCTACCAAGTACCTTGGTAATAAGCCGTGAAGCTGAAAACTTCTGCCTTCTTTATGCAGTTTGAGGATATTGAGCTAATAATGCTTCGACATCTTGAGGGGTTAGAGGTTTGGCAAACAAAAATCCTTGACCCAACTCACAACCGAGATCCTTGAGTTGCTTAAGTTGCTGGGCTGTTTCTACTCCCTCGGAAATAGCATCCATGCCGAGGGTTTTTGCCAGAGTAATGATCAGTCGCACAATTTCAAAGTTTTCTATATCAGAATTCATTTGCTCGATAAAAGAGCGGTCTATTTTGAGATTATCAATCGGGAAACGGCGTAAATAACTCAAAGAAGAATAACCCGTACCAAAATCATCAATACTTAGTTTGATATTTCTATTTCTAATTTGATTGAGGGTTTTTTGGACGCTTCCCCCTGGTTCGATCAAGACGCTTTCGGTAATTTCTAATCCTAGAGAATTGCCATCTAAACCAGTCTCTTGGAGAATTTCGTCTAATTTATCGATAAACAGCGGTTCTTGTAGTTGTTGGCTGGCTAAATTGATACTCATCTTCAACGAAGCTACCTGCGGATTGAAAGCAAATTCTTGTTGCCATTGCTGTAGTTGTTGGCAAGCCTCTCTAAGTAACCATTCACCGATGTCTAAAATCAATCCCGTATCTTCGGCAATCGGAATAAATTCTACGGGAGAGATAAAACCTCTAGTGGGATGCTGCCAACGAATTAAGGCTTCAAAACCGACCAAAGTACTATTATCCAAAGAGATAATTGGTTGATAGTGCAGCACAAATTCATTGCGTTGTATCGCCAGGCGCAAGCTGTTTTCTAACTCCACTTGCTTAATCGCTTCGTGGTACATTGCCCGATCGAAGATTTCATAACGTGCCTTACCTTTGTTTTTTGCCCGATACATAGCAATATCCGCATCGCGCAGGATGTCGGTAGCATTTTTGTAACCAGTAGAGCTAAATACGATCCCAATGCTGGCGGTAGTAAAAATTTTCTGACCTTTGAAATTAAATGGCGATCGCAACTTTTGTTGGATGCGATCGCCGATCGTGGTGGCATCTTGAGGGCCTCTAATCCCATCTAATAAGATGACAAATTCATCTCCCCCCAGTCGGGCGACAATATCGCTTTCCCGCAAACATTCCTTAAGCAATTTCGATACCGCCACCAGCAACCGATCGCCAACCAAATGACCCAAACTATCGTTGACGATTTTAAAGCGATCGAGATCGATAAACAACAAAGCATACATATAGCCAGGATTGCGTTTGGTATGCTCGATGGTAAATTCAATCCTTTGCATTAAAAGAGTCCGATTGGGCAAACCCGTCAAACCATCGTGAAGAGCATCGTATGCCAATCTCTGTTGAACCCGCTGACGTTCGTTAATTTCACGACGCAGTTTTTGTACGGCAGATTCTAGTTCCAGAGTGCGTTGTTCGACTCTCTTTTCTAGTTCTTGATTCAATTTAGATATCTGAGCTTTAGCTAGTTGTAGGGAAATTTGGTTTTTGACTCGAACTAAGACTTCTTTTACCTGGATGGGTTTGCTGATATAGTCTACCCCTCCTACTTCAAATGCCCTAACCTTGTCTAAAATGTTGTCCAAGGCACTGAGGAAGATCACGGGAATATTGCGCGTCTGTTCGTTAGCTTTAAGCTTTTGACAAACCTCATAACCATCTAGATCGGGCATTTTGATATCTAGCAAAATTAAGTCGGGAAGAATTGTACTTGCTCCCCGTAGTGCTGTCGCACCATTTTTGGCACAACGTACCTGATAGCCTTGTTGGGTAAGGGTAGTTGAGAGGATTTGTAGGTTATCAGCTACGTCATCTACAACTAAAATGCTAATTTGCTTGCTTGCCTCAGAAATCATGGTTGTTTCCCATTCGGTGGTATAGATTAAAGGTGTGTTTGGTTATTTATTTTTACTCTGTCTAACTAAGCCAAGAATTTTGTCAAAATCAAATTTGTCAACTTGCTTTTGGAGTGCATCTTTTAAATCTGAATGTTGTGGCGGAATCTGTTGCAACAATTGTGTTATTAAATCTCGATCTAAAGTGTTGGCAGCATCCTCTACCTGAGTTAACCAACTATCGGGCATGATCTTCAAATCCTCAGAAGTAAGTTTGTAACTAGTAGGGGTTAAGTTAGGAGTTGATTGGTAGGTATAGCGCACGCCTAAATGTTGGGCTATTTTACTAAAGATAGTATTTTCCGAAAAAGGTTTACCGACAAAATCATCACAGCCAGCAGCTAAAAATAGCGATCGCTCTTCTTCTAGGGTACTGGCGGTTAATGCCACGATCGGAGGACTGGGAGTTTGAGAGTAATAGGATTTAATTCGTTCTGTCGCCTCGTAGCCATTCATGACTGGCATTCTAATATCCATCCAAATCATATGGGGATGCCAACGCAACCATACATCTATTGCTTCTTTGCCGTTAACAGCCTCCTGGACTTTAAACCCAATTGGTTCTAGTATGTGGAGCATAATTTTGCGATTGGTCTTAGAATCATCTACAACTAAAATGCGATACTCAGGCTGTCCTGGTTCTAAACCAGTCACTTTTTTGGGAGTAGAGAGAATTTCTAGCTTTTGGGGGGGAATATTAACTTCAGTCTGGATGTCTAAGCGAAAGGTTATCCCCCCTGCGAGATTATTACTGACAGTAAGATCTCCACCCATCAATTGAGCTAATCGACGGCTAATCGGTAAACTCAAAGAACTGTGTTCGGGAGATTTCCATTTTTGACGCACGCTAACGGAGGGATCGAACAGGGTTTCTACTTGTTCGCGATCGATCGTACAATTGGTACTTTCTATTTCAAAATAAATGTTAACTTTGTCGTGGGTTTGAAGTTGGTTGCCTAGAGTTGAGTCACAGCTAGCAACTCTAACGATTACTTGTCCTGCTTGGGTATATCTTATGGAGTAATCGACCGAATTTAGCAAAATTTGGCGCAATCGACCCTCGTCGATACAGATATTTTGAGGCAAATTTTCTTCTCTAATTAGAGAAAATTCTAAACCCTGACTATCAGCTTTCAGCCTGAAGCTTCGCTCGATATTGTCCAGCCAAGCAGCAAAATCAAAGCTATTTTGTTCTAAGCTAAAGCGGTTGGTTTCCATCTTAGAGAGATCTACCACATCATTAATTATGGACAGCAGACGCTTCCCACTACGATTGATGATCACCATGTTTTCTAGTTGCGATCGCGTCATTGAAGATTCGTGCTGCATAATTTGGGCAAATCCCAAGATCGCATTGAGAGGCGATCGCAATTCGTGACTCATATCCGCCAAGAGAGGACTTTGAATACAGCGATCGGCTGATTCTGTCTGTCGTGCCGATGTTGCTAGTCGCTCGGCAATTCGATCTAGACAAGCTTCTAAAACTTTTAATTCTTCTATGGGCAGATCTCTGGAAGTATCGACTTGTGAAGAGTTATGCTGACCTTTAGCGATCGCTGAAGCGGTTTTGCTTAAACTTTTAATCGAAAGAGCTACCCAGACATAGATAATAACACCCAAAATAGTAGTCGGCAGAAGATATGCTTGATATCCCAGACTCTGTTTACTCGTCTGTGGGACTGTATCATCGGGTAGCAACTCTGCTTCGGGAATGGTGACAATCGATAACCAATTTAAACCCAACTTTTGATTATTCCAGGGAATGACCCGTCCCTTGATAGTTGTTTGTTGCGTTTCTAAGTCAAATTGCTGAATTTGCTTAATATTTGACAAATTGCCAAATTGGTTTCTAAGATGGGTCAAAATATCTTGAATGGCGATAGATGAAAAATAATCTTGCTGTCTATGATTACTACCAATCACTACACCATTGCGATCGACGAGGGCGATTTTTGCCGAGAAATCCACCTCGGTTTGCAGCAGGTGTTTGTTGACAGATTGAGTCAGGAGTTTCGGATTAGAAGCGTCTAAATTGAGGTTTTCCCCGATTATTTCCTCAGATAGATTGGCTAAAGTGCGATTGCTCAAACTGATTGAATATTTTGTGATTACATTATTTAGATCTTTTTTGGTCTGACGAGCTGAAGAATATTCTACCAAGCTAAAAACAATGAGAACATTAAGGATAAATGGAGTTGTAAGCAGCAGCCATAAAGGTATCCGCCTGATTCCATGAAACCATCGACTTGTACGTCTTTTTAATTGTCTGGTTCTAAGTTGGAATTTCATGGTGGCTTCTCATCTTGATTGGGAAACAGTTGGATAATGAGCAGAAGTACTGAATCTAAAGGCAAAACCTAATGTCCTAATGTCTACAATTGTAGTAATTTTATTTTTGGGGATTTGTTAAAAAAATATATATGTCAATTTGTCTTCTAGATTACTGAGACTATTATTGATATTGGTTATTCGAGCGAGCGAACCCGATCGCGAGCCATGGTCGATCATTTGTCGAACATCTGATTATAATTTTTTTAGCTGTTACTTTGCCTGCTTGATTTGGCTGAATTGTCAAGTGATTGGTTCGGTTGAGTTTATTTGAGAAATTCAAATATACGGTTTCAGTGCAAGCAAACGCAACACAATATAATTCACTTTGTAAATAAGTAGATTTTTAAATTACTTAGAACTCAACATTAATCCAAGGGATTTAAGAATTACTTATCGTTGTCAATTTCAAAATAATTGAATAGTGGACAAACAACTCTAGAATTTTAATAAAAGTTTATATTAATATTTTTGTCAAGATTGCCAAGAGAAACTGCATCAAAAAGATGTCAGTTCTGCTAAATGAGCATTTAATTTTGTAAAAGGTTAGAGCGATAAAACCTGTATTCTTTATTTGACAGATCTAAGTAATAAAACGGATAAAAAAAGGAAATCTTTAGCTAGTGAACCCCGTTCGTTTGAAAACAGGGGGCGACAACCAGAAGCTTACCAATTCAAGACTTTGACAGCTTCAATCAGAGCGTCAACGAACTCTAAAAATTCTTCTGACTCTCTCTTTTTCAAAAGTTATTTAGGCGGGTTTTAGCTAAATAATCTTGATAGAAATTGCTGCAATTGTCATCTAGCGCGATCGTTATTTAGTTTTTTTGGGCAAGCGATCGCGCTGCGGGTATTTATTTAACATTTATTACTGTTTGTTTTTGTCTCCTCAAAACGATCGAGACGGATAATTGTGCCGAATTGTTCCTCAGTTTGACCAAAATTTTTGCTGATTTTTGCGAGCAACTATTATTGTGAAAAAAAGTATTTATAAATACCAATATTCTAGTCAACAATCTTTTTTATAATTTTTTTAATATTGCTGGAGAAGCGTGTAGACAACAGTTTTTAAATGTCTCCCCAAAAGCTCTAGCGTTTTTTTATTCAAACAAGGACTAGTTGTAAATATTCAGTAAACAGCTAACCACCTCCCTCTAACCTGTTAAATAATAGCCAATTAATAATTTTGGCCCTAGTGAAAATTCTCTATATAAATGATTGGTGAGTATTACAGGGCAAAACTCAGACAAATCTGCTATTTTAAAGTCTTATTTTGCTAAAAATTGCAGTAAGCTACATATTTTTGCCCTAAAAGCCACGATAATTTCTCATCAATGCTATATACGTTCTTAATAGCGTTTTCCAATTAAGTGTGATTTTTTATACTATGGTCATCTGGACTGAGATTAGAACGCTGATTAGTTAAGAGAGATTAATTTTCTTGTCCCAACCAAAAGACTGATAGCAATAAAACCTCGCCTTTGATTACAAAGCTCCCGCTGCGGTGCGATCGAGAATACTTCCCCCACTCAAGTGAGTCGTGATATTGATAGCTTGTAATACAGGTTCACCTGCTGCACCGTTGGGATAGTCAATAACGCTCACTGCGCCATTACCCTGTTTAATGTTCCAAAAATTCTCTGGCTTTAGTCCGAGTAAATAACAGAGGATAACTTTATTAATGGCATCGTGAGCTACGACTAGTCCTGTTTGGGGAGTATCGGTATTGCTGCGCTTTTCAACGATTTTGTTCCAAGCTGCAACACCCCGATCCCAAACCTGCTGGAGATTTTCTCCTTCTGGCATTTGGACGGTTTCGGGTCGATCTTTCCACTGTTGGAGTAGTTCGGGATAGTCGGCTTGAATTTCTGCTTCCAGCATTCCTTCCCATAAGCCGTGACAAATTTCTCTTAATTGTGAGGTGGTTTCTAAGGGAACGTCGGGATGGTGTTGCAAAATAATTTCGGCGGTTTCTTTGGGACGTAACATCGAACTGGAGACGGCAAAATCAATCGGTATATTTTGTAAAAATGTGCCAGCTTTTTTGCCTTGCGATCGCCCGTTATCATTGAGAGGAATGTCCCTGATCCCTTGAAAACGGGATTCTTTATTCCAATTGGTTTCTCCATGACGTACCAGTAGTAAACGAGGCCCAGAATGAGGAGGACGGACGGAAGGGACGGGAATACCCAAATGTGAAGTTTGATTGAGAGATTCTAGCTGAACGGGTTCGCCAAAGTCGCCCGTAAAGTTGAGTATATTAATACAGCAATTAGACTGTTGGATCGAGTGATAGCGATCGCAAGTTACACCAATAGCACTCATAATCAGACAGCGGTTGATACCATTATGAGCGACGATCGAAATAGTCTGACCCCGATGTTTGGCGATGGTTTCCTGCCAAAAACCTTGAGCTTGTTGATAAAGAGAAAGCACGGGATAATGTTCTGTACCATCCTCTAAAATCATCTTAAATTCGTGGGGATTTTGTTTCCACTGACGATAATCGTCACTAAAGTCGTTAATTACGGTTTCTTTTTTTAGTTTTTCCCACAGAGGTAGATCTATCTCCATCAGGTTGTCTGTAGGTTGTAATTCAGGCGGGTTTTCTAATCCCGATCGAATCGTTTCAGCGGTTTGTTTGGCTCGTTGTAGAGGACTACAATAAAAAGCGTCAATTTTGAGGTCTCTTAAAGCCTGACTTACTAATTGCGCGTCAGCAATTCCTTTAGCTGTTAAAACAGATTCATCGCAACGACCTTGAATTATCTTTTGTGCGTTGTAGGTGCTTTGTCCGTGACGAACGATAATTACGCGAGTAGTCAAACTTCTAATCCTCTCAATAAATTCACCTTCGTTATTGTATCTGCAAACAGAGTTATCTCTGGTATTTAGGCTTTCATTTTATTGATAACTCTTCGGGGAAAAGGGATAATGCGGAATAGTGATTAAAACCAATAATTATAAAATATCGATACTGATGACATTAAAACGAGCCATTCTCGCTCTACTTACTATATTTGCGATCGCCAGAATCGGCTTTTCTTTGAATAATAGTTTGTCTCAACCCCAGATTCAAGGTCGTTTGGAACTATATCAAACTAATTTAGTTCTCCACGTCGCAGAATTTAAGTCTAGTCCCCAAGATGAATTCGATCTAAACAGTGCGGTAAGCTCTTTAGTTGGAGAAGATCCTTATTCGGCTGCTAGTAAACAGTATCAGAAAGTTCGTTCCCAATTAGTAACCAGTCGTGATAATTTTGTCTCTCAATTGAATCAATTAAGTAGTACTGATACAGAGACGATCGCACCAGAGAGTGATTTTGCCCAAAGAGAACAGATTGAGGAGCAAATCGCTGAATTAGATCGGTTTATTAATGAAATAGACCTCAAACGAGGTATTTTAGCTGCGGTGCAAAAACAGCCAGAAGCAGCAATTTCTATTTGGGATGGTGAGATTAGTCGGCTTAGCGATGCTCAAAATACTTATGTCCAGACAGCTAGAGTACTCAAACAATTGTGGCAAGAGCAAACTTCACAATTACAAGCCGATGCTGCCTCGATTATTAGTAGTAATTTAGATAGTTGGTTTCGCTATCAGGCTTTAGCTAAATTAGATCGGGTTAATAACTTTACTGACGATTTAGCTCTACTTCAAGAACGAGAGAGAAAAATTGCTGCCAATTCTGTATTTAAATTAGCTTTTATTAGTGCTTTTCCGGTTTTTGGCGGTATTTTTGGGACGATTTTATTGGTGTTTCTAATCGTACAAAGATTAATCCAAAAAGAAGCTGCAATTCTCGCTACCAATAGTAATCTAAATTGGGAAACCCCCTGGGATTGGGAAATAACCTGGCAAGTTTTAATTGTTGGCTTTTTCTTTATTGCTCAAATTGCTTTACCGTTGCTGCTAGGGATTTTAAATATTAATCCAGTTAATTCTTCTCTGAGAATCAAATCTTTATATGTTTTGGGGACATATCTGGCAATGGCAATTGGGGGAATTTCGGTTCTATATTTATCCATTAAATCTTTTTTTCCTTTACCTCAAGATTGGTTTAAATTCAAATTTCTGGATAACTGGATTGTCTGGGGATTTGGAGGCTATTTAGTAGCTGTACCCTTAGTACTATTAGTATCTTTAATCAATCAACAAATATGGCAGGGACAAGGAGGAAGTAATCCTCTACTACTTTTGGCTTTGCAAGCTCAGGATCGCCTAGCTTTAATCATCTTTTTTGTTACTTCTTCGATCGCTGCACCAATGTTTGAAGAAATCATGTTTCGGGGTTTTTTATTACCTTCTTTAACTCGTTATATTTCTGTCACCAGTGCAATTATAGTTAGTGCATTCATTTTTGCCATCGCTCACTTAAGTTTGTCCGAAGTCTTACCGTTAGCTACTCTGGGGATAGTATTGGGATTTGTCTACACGCGATCGCGCAATCTGCTCGCTCCAATGTTATTACACGGCTTATGGAATAGTGGTACATTAATTAGCTTGTTTATTCTCGGTAGTGGAGTTTAATCTTAAGCTAAAAATAAACTAGCAAAATCAGAAAGTTACAGAGATAAATACTATACTATTTGTAACTTATTGAACGTTCAGGCAAAAGCTATCAAAATAACAGCGTATTTTGCTGGTTTTGAGGTCAACTAGATACAAATGGTCAGTACTATTACTCCAGTCGTTATCTTTCTGCTGCTCAATAGCAATTTAGTCGTAGCACAATCGATCGGACAACCAAGCCGAGATCGATTCTTATCGGCAAAACAAGATACTCAAACCGACAAAACCGACAAAACTGAAGAATCTTTAGATTTTTCTGGCACTGGTCGTCCAGGACAGCAAACAGCAGGGGAAAGTCGTAGTAGTTGTGCTAGTAGCGATAATCATCTCCAAGCTGTAATCCCGATCTCCAACTCTGGTAAAACTGTTTCTGGACATCCTCGTTTCTGGGTATATTTCCCCTACACTTCCCAGCAAGTCAGTCAAGTAGAATTTATCCTCCAGGATCGAGAAAGACAAGATATCTGGCGATCGCAATTTAAACTAGAAAATAACAATCCAGGCTACAAAAGCTTTTCTCTTCCCGAAACCGAAGCACCTCTGGAAGTAGAAGGCTGGTATCGCTGGTATGTTAAGGTTTATTGCGATGCTCAAACTGCTTCTGCTGTCTATGTCCAAGGTTGGGTCAAACGAATCCCTTTAATTTCCCAATTATATTTAGAGCTACAACAACAGCCTCAACAGTCTCATCAAATTTATAGCCAGCATGGTATTTGGTACGACGCGATCGATCGCTTACTAAGTTTGTATCAAGAGCAACCAGGAAATATAGCCCTAGAACGAGATTGGCAAAACATAATTAGAGCCAAAGGAGTACAATTACAAACCTTACCCTGCGTAGAAACTAGCTACAAAGCAATCAAACAATTTGGGAAATAGAGAGAGCAAAAAAATAATTTTTGTCCTTTGTCCGAAACCAAGTCAAAAACAAAATAATCGATAGGTTTTATGAAGCAGCCAAACTGTATTAGATATCGAGGTATTACGTTATCTTAGTAGGTAAGCCAATAATACATAAAGAGTAGCTATGAAAAGACTATTGCTGCTGTGCCTGTTTATTTTAGGATTGAGTTTTGCCCTAATTAATTTTAAAGGACTGGCACAACAAGGAGAATTTAACTCTATTATTTTAGATTTTAAGGAAGATATTCCGATCGCGACTGTTAGCGAAGAGATCAAAGAACTTTCTCAGAAATATAATCAACAGGTTAATTTAAACAGTATTTTCTCCATTAACGATCGCGTTTATATCGTTGAGGGAGATAAAAAAATCCTCAAGGAATTAAAGCGATCGCCTTTAAGTAAAGATACTGAATATATCGAAGCAAATTATTTGTATCATGCTCTAGAAGTTCCCAACGATCCTGAATATAGCCGACAGTGGAACTTCCGCAATATTAACGTCGAAAAAGCTTGGGATGAAACCAAAGGCGAGGGCGTTACCGTAGCGGTAATTGATACGGGAGTCAGTAAAGTACCCGATCTCAAGTTAACCAAATTCGTCTCAGGCTATGATTTTGTCAACGATAAAGACGATGCCAGTGACGACAACGGACACGGTACTCATGTGGCAGGGACAGTTGCCCAATCTACTAATAATGGCTACGGTGTAGCGGGAATTGCCTACAAAGCCCAAATTATGCCCCTCAAGGTGCTAGCTGCTAGAGGTGGTGGCACAATTGCCGACATTGCCGAAGCAATTAAGTTTGCTGCCGATAATGGTGCAGACGTAATCAATATGAGTTTAGGCGGTGGCGGTGCGAGCAATATGATGGAGGAAGCAATTAAATACGCCCACAACAAAGGAGTAGTAATTATTGCTGCTGCGGGTAACGAAAATCGCAACTCCTCTTCCTATCCCGCTCGTTATCCCGATGTGATTAGCGTTTCGGCGATCGATGCAGCAGGAGACAAAGCCCCCTATTCCAACTTTGGTGCGGGAGTCGATATCTCTGCCCCTGGAGGTAGCGAAGCGGGTAAAATCGTCCAAAATACCGTCAATCCTCGGACTGGGGAATCGGTATTCGTCGGCTTCCAAGGAACTAGTATGGCAGCCCCCCACGTAGCAGGTGTAGCAGCCTTGATTCGAGCTACAGGAGTTGAAGATCCCAACGAAGTTCGAGATATCCTCAAACAATCTGCACGCAAAATCCAAGAAGACCATCTCAATCATTTTGGTTCGGGACAGTTAGATGCTGGTGCAGCGGTAGAATTAGCCCTCAAAGGCAAAATTACCTTTAATGATTTCTTCCGTTGGCTGCGTAAGAGTGGTTATCTCAATATCGGCTTCTGGCTCGATGGTGGTGCAGTCGCCCTCTTACCCAAACTTGCTATGGTAATTGGTTCCTATCTCTTGGCTTGGTTCTTACGCAACTACTTACCAATGACTCTCGGTTTAAATACAGGTTTGATTTTTGGTAGTTCGGGACTATTTTTCCTCCAGGGTTTATATATCTTCGATCTACCCCAATGGCCGATGCGCTTGGCTGGTAGTTCTCTTCCCGAATTAGGTAATGTGGTTTTGGGTAACACTAGCCTCAATCCCTTCTTTGCTAGCGTTCTGATTCCCTTGGTCTTAATCGTTTTATTACTCGGACATCCCAGTTTAAAATGGTTTGCGATCGGCTCTAGTATTGGGGTGGCTGCTTGTTTGGCAATTAGTGCCTTTAGCGATCCTAGTCTCTGGTTAATTGGCAACGGTGCGATCGCCCAAGCTTATTTGCTGATTAATGCCTTGCTCTGTTTGGGTTTGGCATATTTAGCCAGTCAGAAGGAAAAACAACGAGCAAGAGTTTAAAGGAGTAAGAAAATGAACTTTTGTTTTTCCGAACCATAGTATAATCCTGGTTTTCTGCCAATAGATCGCAATTGATTTCAATTACTGAGTTCTAAGTTGTTAAGATAATTTGGAACTCAGTTTTTTTGTGAGCTAATTTTTGATGAAAGTTACAGGCAAAATTGAACAGAAAGGATTTGGTTTTGGGGTTTATGCCTTGGTGACGGATGATGGTACTACCTACGAACTAAAAGATTATCCAGCCGAACTAGAACAAGAAGGGATTGAGGTCGAAGTAACGGGTAAAATCCGCGAAGATGTGATGACGATGGCGATGATTGGCAAGGTTCTGGAAGTCGAGTCTTATAAGCTGCTGTAGGCGTTGCCGATCTATAGTATGCAACAAATAATAATACGGTTCGCAGCCATAAGCTCTAAGCTTTAAGCTCTTTAAATGCATAGAGAAAAGTTGCAGCTCAACTCAATCTTGAAAAATCTTCAAACGAACATTCGGTATAATAGAGAAAAAATCGGATTAACTAAATGCCGAAAGAAGAAGTAGTTACCAAACTAATCCCAATATTCCGACATTATGGCTATGAAGGAGCTACCATATCTCGCTTATCGCAAGCTACAGGCTTAAAGAAAGCCAGTCTTTATCATCACTTTCAGGGAGGTAAAGAACAAATGGCAGAAGCTGTTTTAGACTATCTTAGGGATTGGATCGAGGCAAATATATTTGCACCTTTGCAGTCGGACAAAGCACCTCGCGATCGCATTTTAGCGATGAGTGAGGGAATAGATAAGTTTTACCAAAGCGGTCAAACTCCTTGTTTTTTGGCGGTAATGTCTTTAGGAGAAGCAGATAATATATTTCACCAACAGCTAGAACAGTCCCTCAAACAATGGCTCGATACTCTGACTCAAATTGTCGAGGAAACTGGAGTCGAACCAAAACAAGCTCGTCAAAGAGCCGAAGATGCGATAATAACGATCCAAGGTGCATTAGTCTTAGTAAGAGTTACCAAAGATACGAAGATTTTTCAACGGGCGATCGCCAAAATTCCGCAAATTTTGTTACCAGATTAAAACTATCAATCATTCTGTTTAATACTGGCTGCGGTTTGACCGAAAAGAATTTTTTTACTTTCTTCGGTTACGGTTGGCTGGCTGGAAACTTCTTTGGCTTTTTCAAAAGCTTTGATTACCGCTGGACGAGAGGCAATACTATCAAACCAACGTTTAAGATCGGGAAAATCATTTAGGTTTTGCTGTTGTTTGGCATAAGGAACGATCCAAGGATAGCAAGCCATATCTGCAATGGAATATTCCCCTGCTATGTAGTCTTTTCCTGCTAATTGATTATTCAATACTCCATAGAGTCGATTAGTTTCCCGAACATAGCGATCGCTGGCATAGGGAATTTTCTCTGGTGCATATTGATTGAAGTGATGGTTTTGTCCTGCCATTGGCCCCAAACCGCCAACTTGCCAAAATAGCCATTCCGTTACGGTTTTGCGATCGCGCAAATTATCAGGTAAAAATTTTCCTGTTTTCTCTGCTAGGTAAAGTAAAATCGCCCCTGATTCAAATACAGATACTGGTTCGCCACCATCAGCAGGTGCAGTATCGATAATCGCTGGGATTCGATTATTCGGGGATATTTTCAGAAATTCGGGCTTAAACTGATCGCCTTTAGCAATATTGACGGGATGAATTTGATAATCTACTTCCGCTTCTTCAAGGAAAATGGTTATTTTGTGACCGTTGGGTGTAGACCAGTAATATAGTTGAATGGTCATGATTTTTGGGGAATGACAGCAATAAGTTAATTTGAATTTATTTCTAGTTTACTGAACCTTGGATAAATCTAATCAATAGCCGATGCCAACCTGGGTAACTTGTATTTCTTCTTTAACTCGTCCTAATTTAGTACCTAATTTCGCTCAAAGACTCGCCGATAAGCTAGATTTACCTTTTAACTCAGCAGTAATCAAAATTAGAGAAAATAAACCTCAAAAGGAAATGAATAATAGCTATCAACAAGCTCATAATTTAGACGGCGTATTTGAGATAGATACAAATCAAATTAACTCTGGAGCAGTATTTTTAATAGACGATCTGGTTGATTCGGGTTAGACATTTACCGTAATTGCTGCACTATTACGTCGTGCTGGTAGCGGTCGAGTTTTTCCTGTAGCATTAGCACTGAACTCTTTATCCAGTTAGATAATATATTTATACTGTCTTGCCTTTTTACTTGCGATCGCAATTATGACCAATCATATTCTCTCCCCTGATACTCAAACAACATTATTACTATGTGCTAGTTTTGGTTTATCTCGCACTTCAGAGCCAAAACCTCTAACTTTGAGAGAATACAATATTTTAGCGAGTTGGTTACAAGATAACGATTTAACTCCGAAAGATTTACTTGATTCAATAATTCAAAATAAACTTTCCCAACTTGTAATTAATAAGCTGGAATCTCACCGTATATTAGCCTTTAACTACTGATTACTAACGCGACGGGGCGACTTATCCGACCATCCCTAACAGGAATGGGCTTCCCCCGTCGCTTTTTGTGAAGTTGACGTTCTAAAAAAGCCCAAAATTGCTCTTGACCCTCACGTAACGTCAGGTTCTAGGATGAACCCATCAACCGCATTTCTCTGGTAATTAGGAGCAGAGTTAACAATGTCCGACTTGATGAAGATTGGTGAACTGGCAAAACAGACTGGACTTTCAATTCGGACGTTACACTACTACGACGAAATTGGCTTACTTTCACCTTCTTGTAGAACAGATGTTGGATATCGGCTCTATAGTAACCAGGATATCATCCGCTTGCAGCAAATCGTATCCTTGCGACAGCTAGGCTTTTCTTTGAAGGAAATCGGTGAATGTTTGAAAAATCCCGATTTTTCCCTTCAGCAAACAATAGACTTGCATCGAGCCAGAGTAAGAGAACAGATGGCTTTATCGCGCAACTTACTCAAACGTTTAGATGCGATCTCTACAGAGCTTGAAACAAAGCGATCGGTTGCGGTTGAAAACCTAATTCAAGTAATGGAAACAATTTCTATGTCCAAGCAACAGTATTTTACGCCAGAACAGCAAGCAATTCTTGAAGAAAGATTTCGTCAAGCAGAGGGAGAGTGGCAAGAAATACTCACCCAAGTACGTGCTGAGATGAGCAAAGGCACAAATTTAAACAGCCCTGCTGTACAGCAGCTAGCTAGGCGTTGGCAGGCGATCGTGAAATTTTTGATTTGCGGTGATGAACAAATTTACGAGTCCCTGGTAAGGATGTATCAACAGGAGGGAATAGAGGCTGCCAGTTACGGCGCAATGGATGCTGCCACATTTGATTATCTTCTCAAGGCAGTTTCATTCCTTTCGATTGGCGAAGATATGGATATATTCCCCGAGAGAAAACCTGGTCAAAGTTGGTCAGCCTTCGCCGACCGCCCCTACGAATTTGGGGACTTTGACACGCTTACCCCTCACAATTGGGGCGGTCGGCGGGCAATAACCTCTGGC
>JASJEI010000222.1 GCA_030064795.1 Pleurocapsa sp. MO_226.B13
GCGGCGTTGGTGATTTAAGTAATGACCTACAAAATAATACTGTTCGTAGCTCTTAGCTCTTAGCTTTTAGCTTTTAGCTTTTAAAAGTTGCATATTTTCAGTTGGTAAGCAAAACATTAGGTTTAGCATTACGCATTCACCAACGCCAAAATTGCAACTCAAAACAAATGCTGCTTGAAGTTTTACCCAAAAAACTCCTCTTTAAAACTTCATACTTCAACTCTGTTAGAAAACTTATGAATATTAGATAGCGTACAAAAGCCTTGCTATATAAAGATTGTGTGTCAAAAGTGTATCGAACCATCGCCTTTTAAGGCGAGGCTTTAAACCCATTTATTAAACGGTACTTTTTTGCCTTTGTGGGCTGTTGCTTGTAACCAACGCCAAGCTATTTTCCAAGAACTCCAGCCTCATTCAAGAAGGGGTTTGAATCCCATTAACTTCGGGTCAAAACAGAGCAAGTTGCGATTGATAATTTATTTTTCTCATCAACGTGCATCAAAAATTAATTTCTATCATAGATAAAAAGAGGATTATTTTGAGTAAACTTAATGCAATAAGAGAGGTAGCAATGCAAAGACGTTATTTGCTCAAATATATGTCGATGTTTGTTGGAGGTGCAGCATATAGTTTAAGTTTTCCCTCCTTGCGCGCCGCGATCGCTAGCGAGAGTGAAGCTGAATGGGGCTATGAAGAGGAAATTGGTCCAGAGCTATGGGGTGAACTCTCTCCTGATTTCGGTGTTTGCCAAGCAGGTCAACAACAATCCCCCGTCGATTTGCAAGCTGCACTTCCAGCTGAGTTACCTAAGTTACAACTCAACTACCACAAGGAGAAACTGCGGATAATTAATAATGGTCACACCTTACAAATCAACACTGGTTCGGGTAATCGAATCACTCTGGGCGAACGAGACTTTGAGCTATTACAATTCCACTTTCATCACCCTAGTGAACACGCGGTTAAAGGTCAGCGTTACCCAATGGAAGCTCATTTTGTCCATCGCAACGAGGAAGGTGAGTTGGTTGTTCTAGGTGTGCTGATGCAAGAAGGGAAGAGAAACAATACTTTACAGCTTATTTTAGAATCAATGCCAGCCATCTCTGGACCAGAACACACAATTGCTGGAGTAAACATCAATATGCTTGAGCTTTTGCCTGTAGACCAAAGTGCCTATCAATATTTTGGTTCCCTAACTACTCCACCCTGCTCCGAACTCGTTCGTTGGGTTGTCTTTGAGCAGCCCATCGAAATATCTAAGCAGCAAGCAGAAGAGTTCGCCAGGGTATTTCCCTCGAATGCTCGACCACTCCAACCACTCAATCGCCGTTTCTTGCTGAAGTCGTTCTAGATTTAGGATTTTACAAAAGGTTGATGATTTAAAAGCAACTGGTCGGTCTGCGATCTAAGTCAAGATTCAGGAGTTAAATCATTTAAGTTTTTGACTAAGACACATTTGTTCTTTTCAGTCATTAGTCATTAGTTGCCTAACTTATTCTTCACTCCTTAAGTCATCTATCTTAACTAAAAAGTAAAACGATATTAAATGGCAACTTGTAATAGCTGGCACGATCGAGATTATTTTTATTAACAAAAGCTAGAAAAACTTAAAAATATTTCTTTACTAGCGATAATCTCACAATTTGTAACCTTTTGCTGATTATATTGCTATTTTTTGTCTTGTAGGGAAAAATAATCGACATAAGGATTATTTTTGTAACTTTCTGCTCGTGAAGATCGGTATTAATACTATAAGTAGATATATACTCATTAAATCAACATAGTTAATCATAAAAGTATTTTTAGCAATATGTCTGCTTGGATAACTTTAAAACAAAAATTTAGTCCCTTGTTCTTGGCATTACTACTCATAACCCTCGGTAACGGCTGTGGCAATGCTGGTAACCAGGCGAGCAACTCTGGCGATGGTACAGAACAACAAGTTAACGCCAATAGTCGCTTATCTGTAGTAACAGAGCGCGGAAATTTAATTTGTGGTGTCAATGGACAATTACCTGGATTTAGCTTTGTTAACGAGAATGGTGAATATTCAGGGATGGATGTTGACTTCTGTAGAGCAGTAGCAGCAGCCCTATATGACGATCCTACTCAAGTAGAATTTCGCGACCTTAGCGCGCAAGAGCGTTTTACCGCAGTCCAGTCTGGTGAAGTCGATTTACTCAGTCGCAACACCACCTGGACATTAAGCCGAGATACTTCCGTAGGCATGGAATTTGCGCCGACAACTTTTTATGATGGTCAGGGATTGCTAGTGACTAGAGCCAGCGGAATTGAAAGTTTAGAAGATCTTAGCAATAGGTCGGTCTGTGTTTTATCGGGGACAACCAACGAACAAAATTTAGCCGATCGCATGAGAAAATTAGGCGTTAATTATTCTCCTGTGGTCTTTGAAGATATAGACCTACTCTACGGTGCTTACGAACAAGGACGCTGTGAGGCTGCAACCAGCGATCGCTCTCAATTAACCGCCCGTCGTGCTGTTTTAGCCGAGCCTGACCAACATCAAGTACTAGATATAGTTCTGTCTAAAGAACCTCTAGGCCCTTTGGTAGCAAATGGAGACTCTCAATGGTTTGACGTGGTCAAGTGGGTAACCTATGCCATGATTCAGGCCGAAGAGTTAGGTATCGACTCCCAAAATATTGATAGTTTTGCCCAAACAGAAGACCCCACCATCAGGCGTTTCTTGGGTGCTGAAGGCAATTTGGGAGAGGATATGGGATTGCCTAACGATTTTGCCCAAAGAGTGGTTCGGCACGTCGGTAATTATGGCGAGGTCTACGAGCGCAATATCGGCGAACCTTTCGATCTGGAAAGAGGTTTGAACGCTCTCTGGACTGATGGTGGTTTGATGTATTCTCCACCCTTTAGGTAGTAGTCGGTGTTGGGGGAGCAAGGGAGCAGAGGAGAAGGAAAAAGGAACAAGGAACGAGGAAGTATAACTAACGACTAACCACTAATGAGCAACAACTAATTATGCAATCCCAATCTGAAAAAGTTCCTTTCTGGCGAGATAGTCGGGTAATCAAAATTGTCGGACAGGTTGTTGTCTTGGCGATTATAGTGAGCGCGATCGCCTATTTAGGAAACAATTTAGTTCGTAATTTTCAACAGCTAAATCTTACTTTTGGCTTCGATTTTCTCGATCGTTCTACTTCTTTTGGCATTGCTAACCCGCCAATTAGTTATCGTCCCACCGATCCCTATACTCGCGCTCTTTTAATTGGATTACTGAATTCTTTGCGGGTAATAGTGTTTGGCATTATTTTTGCCAGCATCATCGGGATTAGCGTTGGTATTGGCAGGTTATCTGATAACTGGCTAGTACGTAAATTAGCAGGGGTCTATATAGAGGTTTTACGCAATACTCCCTTGCTATTGCAACTATTTTTTTGGTATTTTGCGGTATTCCTGCGACTACCAAAAATCGATCGCCCGCTAGTTGTAGGCAATCTTTTCTTCTTGACCAATCGTGGTTTGGATGTTCCCTGGTACGAACCTAGTTTGCGTACTTGGCTGGCTTTGGGAGCAATCTTGGGTTGTATATTACTAGCTGTCGCTGGTTGGCGAAAGCAAATCAAAGCAGTCGAACAAGGACAAAATCCCCAGTCTTGGCTGTGGTTGGTAGCAGGTAGTGCGATCGCGGCACTATTACTCTTCGGCTTTGGGATCGACTGGGTTGTTCCTCAGTTAGAAGATCGCTCAATTAGGGGCGGACTCAATCTGTCTCCTGAATTTGCCACCCTTTTGATTGGCTTGAGCATTTATACCGCAGCCTTTATCGCCGAAGTAGTCCGTGCGGGGATTCAATCTGTAAGTAAAGGACAGTGGGAAGCAGCGAAAGCCTTGGGCTTAAAACCATTTACGATGATGCAGCTAGTTATTTTTCCTCAAGCCTTGCGGGTGATGATTCCGCCTTTAACTAGTGAGTTTCTCAATTTAGCTAAAAATTCCAGTCTGGCGATCGCGATCGGCTACAGCGATATTTATGCGATCGGCAATACCATCTCAAATCAAACAGGCAAGTCTGTAGAAGTTCTGTTAATTATTATGATCGTTTATTTGTCGATTAATTTAATTATTTCCTTGATTATGAATCGCTTTAATAGTCTGGTTCAATTAAAAGAAAGATAATTTTTGAATACCTACTAAATATTATATGGAATACTTTAAAGCTTGCTATATATAGTTAGAGGAGCAGGAGAAGATTTCGGGACTTGCGAATTTTGGGGAGACAACTAACTACTAACTCCGAATTGTGAACTCATAGGTAGCATTTATTTGGGTATTTCATATTACGCCTGGTTTTTTGAGAAATTTAACTTTCAATTAATTCGTACAATTTATCTCTCTCTGACACAAGTTTGACTAAATTAGCTCGCATTAAAAGTTCGAGTAGTCTATCTAAATCATTGTCATCATCAGCAACGAATGTGTCTGAAGCCCAGGATATTTCGGAACAGTCTATAGATTCAAAATATTCAGCAAGCCTCCAAGAATCAAAAGCTTTTTTATTACTAATTATTCTCTTATGGGCATCAATAATCTTTCCCGATCGCTCCCCTTCAAAAACTATACCAACTCCATGTTTTTGAAATTTCCACTTTTCTTCCATAGCAGATAAGAAACCAGTTTTAGGCTGCTTTAATAAACTAGCATCACTAGATAGAGAATGATATTGCTTTTGAAATTCAAAAATAAGTTTTTCTTGAGTCTCAGCAAAATCTTTGAGGGTGGAGATTATTTCTTGGTTTTTAATTGCAGCTATTCTACTCATTTGTTTTCAACATTATATTAATAATCATATTTTCTATATTCTTTTGCTTCAGCAGCATCAATTAAATATTGAATTTCTTCTTCAGGCAAAATTTTGTATATCCTAACTGGAACTGTCGTTAATCTCTCTCTGATAGCAGCTTCAGCCCGATGATGTCCATCCTTTATTATTAGTTTCTCATCAACTTCAACTAATTCTATAGGTCGCTGGCGATCGAAACCATCCTTTCTAATTTTTTTTCTTAATTTATTTACTCTATTATTGGACATCTGTGCTGGAGTTTGTCTAGATATTAATCTAGCAGGATTAACATCTACTATTGGTGCAAGTTGCTCTTTTTCGTTTTGAGATTCAGAGTCCATTAAAGTGTTTTTGAAGTTACTTAAACAGGATATGGCTTAGAAACCAACCGCATCAAAATAATTAAAAAAATTAAACCCATTAGCCCCGCGATCGGATTATTATCGATACCCGTAACCCAAACAGGAACTCGGTTAGTATATTCAATCAACTCGCCAACATTGACGATATAGTAGCCCCAGATCAAACCTGCATGAATACCGATACAGATACCCAGGCGATCGCGGTGATTCGATTTGGCTAAAACTAAAGTAATTCCCAATAATACCAAGGCGGGGAAAGTTACCGCAGTCCTGATGATTTCTTCTAGGGGTTTGATAAAATGACAGACAGCAAATATAGTCCCATCAACCCACAAACAAGTCTTTTGGCTATAGTCTCGCTGTAACTCATCTAACAGCCAACCACGAAATAATAATTCTTCGGCAAATCCAATTCCTACTGCACTAAGTAAACCTTCAGCAATTATTTTGAATAGGTTTACTGAGGGGAGAACAACTTCTATCCATCCCAATAGTGCTTCAACTATAAACAAACTCAGGCAAAACCAGAAACCAATAGCTAAACCTTTAATAAATTCTCGACCGTTAATCTTGCTTTTTTTTAAGCCGTAGCGAGTAAAAATATGCGGTTCTCGATAAACAAATTTGCCCCAAAATCGCCAGAGAAATAGTAATTCCACGAATAGCAAACTCATAGTTACAATGCTGGCTAAATTACTGCGATCGCTAAGTAACCAAGAGATCGAAATTGCTAGTGGTAACCATAAAATAGACAAAGCACCAATGAAACACAATAATCTCATCGGTGCAGCTAATTTAGATATTTTTTCCAGATTGGGGTCAAACAATAGTCAACTACGAATAATTAACAAAACCCACCATAACATTATCAATACTTGCCGATCTATTCATCAGGCTCTATGGTGCTAGTCAAACCATGATTGCAGATAGTTTCACAATAAAACTCAGCGTGTTCTAAAGCACAGGTAATTACCAAGCCAACACCACTATTATGAGTTTCCATCATAATATTCACTGCTTGAGGCTGAGTCATTCCGCTAACAGTCTGCATCAAGACCTGTACTACATACTCCATTGAGTTAAAATCATCGTTATGGAGTAATACTTTATAACGGGGTGCGTGTTTGCGCACGGTTGAGGTTGAACTTTTCTTTACTACAGAAGTTCCCAGGGACACAGCTTTTCTCCTTTGAAATCTTTCTTACTTTAGATTAATAGATATTTTCAATCTGGTAACCAACTTTGGGCTGTAATAATAGATGATTACTCACCTTAGAATAAAGATTAAATTCTCAATCCAGCTTTAAAAGTAATCACAAGTAATAATAAATTACTCTGGCGATACTTAAATTTTACTGCGATCGTTAAAAACTCGAACTAATTACTGTATTAGCAAGGCTTATCGATCTATCGATAACTAACAACTTATAATTGTTATTCAAATCTATAATTTGAACCATAAATAATTCAAATAGAGTCATTTAGCCCAAACCAGACGATAAAAAAGTTATAACAATTTAATAATAGTCAATTTAACTTAACGATGTCTACAACTTTTCTCCCCAAATCTATTCCTGGCACCTACTGGCAGTGGCGAGACAACTCTATTTACTACGTTAGTGCGGGAAAACAGCAGTCCGATCTACCAGCACTACTTCTGGTACACGGTTTTGGCGCGTCCACCGATCATTGGCGCAAAAATATTGCTCAGTTACAAGAAGATTTTCAGGTTTGGGCGATCGACCTTTTGGGTTTTGGACGTTCCGCAAAGCCCAAACAAGAATATAGCGGGAATCTTTGGCGAGAACAATTGCATGACTTTATTACAGAAGTTATTGGCAAACCGACAGTACTGGCTGGTAATTCTCTTGGGGGCTATGCTTCCTTATGCGTAGCAGCAGCATATCCTCAGTCTACGGCGGGTTTGATTTTACTCAATAGTGCGGGGCCTTTTAGCGACACGACGACTCAATCAAATCAAAAATCCAAGTCAAATTTTGGTGGAAAGCTAACGCGCTCAATTCTGCTTCAACCTTGGGCAAGTTTTCTCTTGTTTCAATATGTACGTCGTCGTTCTGTAATTCGTAAAACTCTCAATCAAGTATATTACGATCGCAGTGCCGTAACCGAACAGTTAGTAGAAGATATTTATCGTCCTTCCTGCGATCTCGGTGCAGCAGAAGTTTTTAACGCGGTGTTTAAAACTCCCCAGGGAGAAAAAGTAGATGTGCTATTGAGTCAGATGCTATGCCCATTGCTGCTTTTGTGGGGAGAAAAAGACCCTTGGATTAACGCCAGAGATAGAGGAAGCAAATTTCGTGAATATTATCCGCAGTTAACGGAGTATTATTTAGAGGCTGGTCATTGTCCTCACGATGAAATTCCAGAAGAAGTCAATAAGCTAATCACAAACTGGGTTTTATCCATTAGTAAGCTACAATCTTAATTGCTGACTTCTTAATAATTTGTTACAAGGTAGATAGTAACTCAATCTATAACTCTATGTTTGGTGGATTTGTTGGTTTTGGTAATAATAAAGGCGGAGATTGGGGCGAAAACCTGATAAATACTGTCGCAAGCAACACAATCCGTCATTTATTTACTCGTAGTGAGTTAGTAAACGTATCGGTTAAGTGTAATCCCTCTAGTAAGCTATTACAGGGAACAATTGACAGTTTTAAAATGAATGGTCGCGGTTTAGTCATACGCAAGCAATTTCGTACGGAGGAGATGTCTTTTGAAACCGATGCGGTGGCTATTGATTTTGGTTCGGCAGTTCAAGGCAAAATTGCCCTCAAACAACCTACTCAAGCGATCGCTCAGGTAAAGTTGTCTGAAGCTGACATTAATAAGTCTTTTGAAGCGGATTTAGTCAGAAAGCGTTTGGAAAATCTTACTCCCAATGCTTTAACAGAGATATCTGAAGGAGAACCTGTATCTTTTACAGATGTAGAAGTGCAATTACTACCAGACAACAAAGTAAAGCTATTGGCAAAAGCAAGTTGGCAAGACACTACTGTCCCTGTCAGTCTCAGTTGTAGATTAGCTATTAGCAAACGCAGACGAGTTGTATTTGAAGATATTAAGTTTGAACGGTCAGATGTGCCCCAAGAGGTACAGAAAATCTCCGAACGGTTGACTCTAGCTTTAGGGGAAATCCTCAACGAAATGGTCGATTTAGACCGTTTTAACCTAGATGGAGTTAAATTACGCCTAAATCGTTTAAACACCGAGGGAAAAATGCTGTTATTTAGCGGATATGCCCAAATAGAAAGAGTACCTCAGACGGGTTAGTCAAGAAGTAAAGAACAAAAAATAATTTTTTAGAGTTTTTTGTTCATGGGAAGATGAATCACTCCTGTTGTGGAAGAAGGAAACTGGACACCGCAGGTTTGAAAACCTACCTTTTGATAAAAACCTACTGCTGTAAGTCTAGAGTTGAGAGTAATCTCGATCGCGCCTTGTTGTTTGGCTAAGTCAATTAAAAATAGTATTATTTGTTTACCTAGATTTTGTTTTTGGTATCTGGGGTCAACTACCATCTGTCCGATTTTGTATTGGCGATCGCCCAGAGCAATTAATTGCCCATAAGCTACTACATCACCATGAATAATAATGGCAGCGTGAAAATCTATATTATTCTTATCTAAAGCAACTTCCCAGGGTAGATCGTGTTCGGCATAAAATAGACGATATCTTAATTTGCAGGCTTGCCAATACTCTGGACTCTTGTATTCAATTAATCGGACTGAAAAGCGATCTTCTATCACTATTTATTATTAGAATTGGAAATAAATTTATCTCAAGCATGATTTTAATCCAGTTATTTACCTCTCTATTCTTCAAATGTAGACATAGTTTCAATTTATTACGAAGTCCAAGCAGGCTCCGTCGTCTTACGGCGGAGTACCTTGGACTCGCTCATTACCGAATGTCGAGAATATATTTGACCAAACTGATTGTTCTGAGTTTCTTAGTTTTGCTTGTTAGTTTTTCTGGCTGGACATCTTCCGCTTCAGCTAGTATTAATGACGATCGCTATGAGGGTAATATCTTTATTCTCTACGGTGGGAATGGTTCTCTCGTACCACCTCGGATGGATTTACCAACCTCTTTGAAACGAAACAAACCAGCTATTTTAGTGTTTTATATTGACGATAGTAGTGATTGCAAACAATTTTCAATTTTAGTCTCTCGAATTCAAGAATTTTATGGGCGTGCGGCCAGTATTATTCCTGTAACTGTTGATTCTTTTGTCGAGCGAGACGAATATACTCCTGAAGATCCAGCTTATTACTACAGTGGAGTTGTCCCCGAAACCGTAATTCTAAACCAGGAAGGCAAAGTAGTTTACGATGGCAAAGGGCAAGTCCCTTACGAAGAGATAGACGACGTATTGCGTGAAGTGTTTGATTTGTTACCGCGATCGGAATCTCAAGTCCTCAAACGTCGTTCTTTTAATGAGTTTAACTCAGGGATGACAGATAATTAAAACGATGGCGGTATTTTGAGTCAGTCTGGAACTTGTCGGATCTAATATCCAAGGAAGTCCACCCCCGCCAACTCCTCTTCGCTTGACTCTGGATGTAGAGTATGAGCAATTCTGGTTTTGAATGCTTTTAAAGAACGCGAGTGGGAATTCCCGTACCGTTCAGAGGACGCGGATGAGAACGAGCGCGATAACTTATTGGTCATAGGTTTACGCTTTTGATACAGAATCTTTATATGATAAGGTATTGAGCCGTTGTATAATACCCTTGTACGTAAAATCTAGCTATAAATTGCTGTAACCTCGTACATAGCAACGCACCTAGACAATTTGGAGTATGGGGTTCGATACAAGTGTTGTATCGGTAAAATTCCAAGCGCACATAGATGTATGAGTATTTCCATAATACGAGTAGTACCGAAGGACGTTCGGGGAAAGAAATTGACTGTCAAGTCGGGCTGTCGGGGGTACATAGTAGCTGCTGTGTATCTAGATAAGAGGCGTAGGGCAGTAAAGTTCTAATCGCGAGGTTAGAAGCTTGTATGGCTTTAGCCTACGAGAGAAGTCACGTATTAGAGTTTATCTACTTCCTCGTTACTCAATCAATGGAATTATCTGCCACGAAAAAAGCATTACTAGCATTGAGACAAATGCAAAGTAAACTAGAAGCTTTAGAGAATGCTAAATCCGAACCTATTGCTGTAGTGGGGATGGGATGTCGCTTTCCTGGCGGGAACAACCCAGAGGAGTTTTGGCAATTGTTACGGGATGGCAAAGATGCAATTACGGAAGCTCCAGATGGGCGTTGGGATAAGTCAGAATACGATGGGGGATTTGTTCCTGATTTAAAAGAATTCGATCCCAGTTTTTTTCGCATTGCACCGAGAGAAGCAGCCAGCATCGATCCACAACAGAGATTATTATTAGAAGTTAGTTGGGAAGCCTTAGAAAACGCAGCTATATCAGCCGATAAGATTCGGGGTAGTCAGACAGGGGTATTTATTGGTATTGCTGCTGTAGACTATTGGCATCAGCTTTTAAGTAGGAAAGAGCAAGATATAGATGCCTACCTAACTACTGGTAATACCCATAGTTTGGCATCGGGACGAATCTCTCATTTCTTTAACTTTACAGGCTCTAGTATCTCTTTAGATACCGCTTGTTCCTCATCTTTAGTAGCAGTACATCTGGCGATTAAAAGTTTACGCGATCGCGAATGCAATCTGGCTTTGGCAGGAGGAGTTAACCGTCTGATTTCTCCTAAAGTTAGTCTGAATTTTTCTAAAGCCAAAATGTTATCTCCCGACGGACGATGTAAGACTTTTGATGAGAGTGCTAATGGCTTTGTCAGATCCGAAGGTTGTGGGATAGTTGTTTTAAAAAGACTTAGTGATGCGATCGCAGATCGAGATAATATTAGAGCAGTCTTGTTGGGTTCGGCAACTAATCAAGATGGACGCACTAGCAGCATTACGACTCCCAGTAGTTTATCTCAGCAAGCAGTAATTCAGCAGGCTTTGGCTAACAGTAAGGTTGAAGCACAGCAGGTTAGTTATTTAGAAACACACGGTACGGGAACAGCTTTAGGCGATGCAATCGAACTAGAAGCTTTAAGTAAAGTATTTCAAGATAATCAGGAATTAGTTCTCGGTGCGGTAAAAACTAATATCGGTCATACCGAATCGGCAGCAGGAATAGCCAGCTTAATCAAGACTATCTTATCATTAGAAAATAAATTTATTCCAGGCAATTTACATCTCAAACAGCCCAATAGTAAAGTAGAGTGGCAAAACTTACCTTTTAAACTACCTTACCAAGCGATCGCCTGGGAAGCACAACCCCGCATTGCAGGAGTTAGTTCCTTTGGCTTTAGTGGTACTAATGCTCATGTTGTAGTGGGAGAAGCCGAAGGTGAAATTGAGACTCCTGAAGCGGGACAAGAAGAGTTATATTTATTTACTATATCCGCCAGAAGTAAAAAGGCTTTAGACAATCTAGCTTCAGACTATATTAATTATTTAGAAACCCATGGCGATCTTTTAATTGAAGATGTTTGCTTTACTACCAATACAGGGCGATCGCATTTTAATCATCGCTTGGCTATTACTGTTAATTCTCTTGCCGATTTACAGGCTAAATTAACTCAATATATTACTCAAGAAAATCCATCAGGATTATGGCAAGGAAAAGCTAAGAGCGATCGCGAACCTAAACTAGCTTTAATCTTTGAATCAGAAAATCAAGAGTTGCAAGAATTAATTGAATCTTTAACTGGTAATTCTCTAGTTTCTGCCGAACTAGCCGATATTTATTGGCAGTTAAGTAATAAACCATTAGTCGCTCGTAACGAAGCAAATATTATATATTCTCAAATCAAATCAGAATTAAACAATTGGGAAATAATAACTCCTGGACTAGCTCAATTGTATATATTAGGAGTAAAAATTGACTGGGAATTATTAGTAAATCAGACTGGAGGTAGAAAAACTATTCTTCCCACTTATCCCTTTCAACGACAAACTTATTGGTTATAATCATTTCAATTAATTTTTGTAGGTTATTAGTTATTAGTTATTAGTTATTAGTTATTAGTTATTAGTTATTAGTTATTAGATGTAGTAGCGCGTCTAGACTAAAATGCTGGGTTGATTTGAGTAGCGTGGGCATTGCCAACATTATCTCGTTTAATTCAATCTAGCCAACAAATTAAAGTTGACTTAGGTTTTATCTTTTGTCAGTCAATCAGTTTTTTACAATCAAAAATATACCAGTAATAATCATCACACTACCTGCGGTAATATTAGTTACTTTTTGAGCTTTTAAGCTAGTTAAAGACGATCTACTTTTGTTAGCAAGATAAGCATAACCTAGCTTAGTTCCGCCTACTGCTAGAGTGGTAGTGGTAAGAATAGCGATCGCATCGATAATTGAGAGGTTCTTTAAATCGAGAAAAGCAGGGAAAAAACTAATATAAAAAAAGATGGCTTTGCTATCGCTTAAAGTAATCAATAGTCCGCTAAAGAAACTAGATAACCAGGACGATTCTGAAATTCTTTTAATCTCGATCGACTTTAATTTTGTTCGAGACATCTTGATTCCCAACCAGATAAGATAAATACCACCAAGATATTTTATTAACAGAGACAGAATAGTTATTTTTCCAGCAATAGCTGATAAACCATAGATAGCCAAGATGATGAAAACAAAATCGCCAATTAATATTCCTGCAACTGTTATGGCACCATGAGTAAATCCAGAAGAAATTGTCCTGGCTACCACGGCAAATACACTCGAACTAGGAACAATAGCCAGAACAATCATCGCACCTAGTAATGCAACAATACTATTTAAGGTCATACCAGACTGATATAATTTATCGTTGAATTGCAATGTATCACTATTTCGATCGAGAATAAATCGCGTTCATCTAAAAAACTCTAGTTTTATTTATGAAAATATTAAAGCTTGGCGATGATATAAATACTGATGATATTATTCCTGCTCATCGTAGTACTAATCCAGATCCAGAACATCAAAAACATTATGTCCTCGAACATCTAATTGGTATCGATACCTTATTGAATTACGAAGTAATCGAAGCAGGGAAAAACTTTGGTTGTGGTTCGAGTCGCGAGTATGCACCCATTGCGATAAAGGCTGCGGGGATTAAATTAGTTCGCGCCCAATCCTTTGCGGAAATCTTTTATCGTAATAGTATTAATATCGGTTTGGAATTAGAAATTATTAGCGATAGTCAAGATAATCCTCTAGTCAAAGCTATTTCCGCAGCAGGGGGTTTAACCGCTTTTAATCAACAACGCCTGCAAAACAAAATCTCTCTCCCTAAAAGTAATACTAAAGCCCGTCCGATGACTATGGCGGAGAAAATGTTAGCTAAAGCTTCGGGAAATGATTATGTTCAGCCTGGGGAAGTTGTATTTGCTAAGGTAGATCTGGCGATGTCCCACGATGCGATCGCAGCCCCTGTATTTGAGTTATTTAGACGTAATTTTGGCGAAAATGCCCATATTTGGGATGCAGACAAGGTAGTATTAGTTGCCGATCATTTTATTCAGGTTAACGATATCCGCACAGATCCTCAAGCTACTAAGCTTTATCAGGATATGGTGGATTTTGCGCGTCAGTATGGTTGTAAGTTATTCGATCTGGTATCCCCTGGAGAAGCATCGGGTATCTGTCATGTCTTGCTACCAGAAAGAGGTTTAATTCACCCAGGAATGATTATTGCGGGTACTGATTCCCATAGCTGTACTTATGGTGCGTTTGGTAGTTTTTCGACGGGGGTTGGTACTACCGATATGGCGAATATTCTAGCTACAGGAGAGATGTGGGTTCGCGTTCCTAGTACGATTGTCTTTGAGCTTTCTGGAATTTTACCCGAAGCTATTAGTGCTAAGGATATTATGCTGTTTATCCTCGGTAAAATCGGCTGTCAGGGTGCGATCGCAAAAGTAATTGAGTTTCGGGGAAGCATTATCGAACAGCTATCGATTGACGAACGGATGACTCTTAGCAATATGGCAATAGAGTGTGGTGCGATGTGTGGTTTAATCGCGCCTGATGCTAGTACTATTAATTATCTAAAAGACAAAAATGTCCCTGAGTATACTTCCATAATAGGGGATAAAGATGCAATCTATGACCGCGTTTATCAATTCGATCTCAGTAACCTCGAACCACAAATAGCCTGTCCCCCCAAACCCGACAAGGTAGTTAATATTAGCGAGTTAGCCGAAGTACCGATTACACTCGCCTTTATTGGTTCTTGTACGGGAGGAAAACTTACCGACTTAGCCCAAGCTGCGGCGGTATTGCAAGATCGTCGCATAAATCCCAACGTACAGATGTATGTCGTTCCTGCTTCTCAGCTAGTGCGCCAGCAAGCCGAAGAGTTGGGTTACTTTGATATCTTTAAACAGGCTGGAGTAGAAATTCTTAAATCTGGCTGTGGTGCTTGTATTAATTCTGGTAAAGGAGTATTAGGCAAACAAGAAACGGGTATCTATGCCACCAACCGCAATTTTACAGGACGTACTGGCGATCCAACTGGTAAAAATTATTTAGCCTCTCCTAGGGTAGTTAGTATTTCGGCGATTAACGGAAAGATAAGCGATCGCCTGTAAAGAGTCAGTTACTATTTAATAATTACACTCAAGGTTAATCCTGTCATGCGCCAAGTGTTAAAACAGTTTTGAAACAACACTTCACTGGCTTCCTCTAAATCTCCATCTTCGCTGACAAATCCACCTTCAATTAGCTTTCCGCCTCTGGTTTCAAGATTTAAGCGGATTCGATCGCCTTCGTGCTTGAGAATTAGCTTTCCTCTGGCTAATACTTGTCCCGCACGACTAATAATTGCACATTCCATTGGTCTTATCGATTTAAAGTAGTAAACAAATAGTAATATTTTTTGTAGCCCCCAGCTACAGCCTTTTGCAAGACTATCTGAATATCTAATATCATTTCTCTTTTAAGTTGCATTAATATTTTGGGTTTAGATCTCACGCAAAGACGCAAAGACGCAAAGACGCAAAGGCACAAAGGCACAAAGAAGTTAAATTTTAGAAGAGTGCATTATTATAGAGAATCGATATAACAAGTCAATAATCTAGTCAAGCAGATTTATCTATCTGCGTTAATCTGTGGACTTTATTATGGTTATCTGTCTTAGATTAAAATGAAAACCACTATATTAGATTAGCTTTTTTAATAATTAGAGCAATATAATAGTATTACTTTTTATGTCTATAAATCGATTAATTATGAATTTTAAAATTACAGCAAAACTAATATTTACTACTTGTTGCCTATTGCCGATCTTTCTGACACAATATTCTCATTTTAGTTTAGCGTTAGCAGAAAACCTTGCTTTAAAAGCAACCGATTCTTATCAACTATCTCAACCAGAAAAATCTGCTTTAAAACAGGGAAAAGTCATATTAAAAGGACAGAAAGGAGATTATTTAGGTCAAGTCATAGCCACAGGTAACTTAGATAATGCTTGGGAGGTTTTAACTGATTATAATAATTTCGCTAAATTTTTACCTAATATAGCCTCTAGTAAAATAATTTCCCAACAAGGCGATCGCATTATTTTTGAACAGGTAAATGTAGTCGATCTCTGGTTATTTAAGCAAGAGTTTGAAGTCCAAATCGAAGCGATTAAAAATAAACCAACCCAAGTCGATTTTCAGATAGTAGATGGGGATTTAAAAAAACTAATTGGTAGATGGCAAATTGAGGAGACATCTCCAGGTAAAATTTTAGTCAGTCATGCAGTGGAAGTAGAACCAGGTTCGGATACAGAAAAAGCTTTTTTCTATGGCGTTTATGAGAGTTCTTTAGAA
>JASJEI010000223.1 GCA_030064795.1 Pleurocapsa sp. MO_226.B13
TAAACTTAAAACCGAAAAATCAAAACTTGGAGCGTTTAGTTCCCAGCCTAGAGCATATTTCCAGTCAATACGAGCAGCTACTGCTTCTGCTGCACCTCTATCAGATAAATTAGCCATATACGCCCGTCACGCAGATCAAAGCTAAACTCTCAGGGTGTAGTGCTGGTTTCCCTTCTACTGAATAAAGTTCAGCAAAATCGGAGTCACTATAAAATATTCCCAATTCATCTCTTAAGCTCATGTAAGGATTTCCCTGGGGAAAAACTTGTTGTGCTATACTTCGCACGGTCATAACTTGCGCTTTTTGACCAAGAGTTCTAATCTATTCAAAAGCCATAAAGAGGAGAAACCCAAAGCTTGAGGAATGATTGCCCTTGAATAAGCGCGAACAAGAGAAACAAATCCTTTATTATGAGCGATTTCATCATCCCCATCCGAGAGTGCAGAAAAAGATGGAAGCCCTCTGGCTTCATTTGCCAAAAATTGCCTCATCAGCAAATCTGTCAAAAGCGCGGGAATCTCTGGGAATACCTTACGAAGATATCTTCAAGATTATCAAGCAGGAGGAATAGAGAAGCTAAAAGAAATTAACTTTTATCGTCCCCAAAGTCAGCTAGAGAAGGAGCGGGCAACTCTGAAAGCCTATTTTCACAAGCATCCGCCAGGGACAATTAATGAAGCCAACGAGAAGATAGAAGAATTAACCCGAATTAGACGCAGTCCTACTCAAGTCCGCAAAGAACTCAAGTCCATGGGAATGCGCTGTTTAAAAGTAGGATTTATCCCAGGTAAAGCCGACCCCAAGGTGCAAGAAGAATATAAAAGAGACAAGCTAGAGCCGAGACTATCCGAAGCGAAACAGGGTAAGCGAGCGGTTTTCTTCGTAGATGCAGCACACGCGCGCTCCTGGGGCTTTTCTAGGTCTAGTCTGGTGTTTTGAGAGAGTGTTTATCAAGTCTCTGTAGGGACGGAAAAGGTTTAATGTCTTAGGAGCTTTAAATGCTATCACCCATGAAGTCATCACCGTCACCAACGACAGTTATATTAATGCCTACTGCGTCTGTCAACTATTGCACAAATTAGCAGCCCTTGGTTTGAACATCCCCATGACTCTGGTTCTAGATAATGCTAGATCTCAAAAATGTAAATTGGTGCAGGAATTGGCAGACTCTCTGGGCATAGAGTTGCTCTATTTGCCGTCCTATTCCCCCAACCTCAATCTCATTGAACGGCTCTGGAAGTACGCCCACGAAGAAATGTTTGTACTCCAAATATTATCCTGAATTTTCTCTTTTTAAGACAGCTATTGCCAATTGTATTGAATCCGCTAATGGAAAGCACAAGAAAGAATTGGATTCTTTGCTCACCTTACGATTTCAGACTTTTAATAAAGCTCAGATTATGACCGTCTGAAGTATAATTCACCGTAGGTGAGACTTCCTGATTCGGTTTCTCCGTTTTGGAGAAAGATATAGGCCAGCTGATCTGGCTGAGATCATTGGTCACAACTTAAGGAAATCAGAAAAAAGTCAATCGAACTATGAAATCGTGTGAAACTTAAGCTTGACAAGCAACCAGTGCGATTCACTTTTTCGATGAGTAAGAGCAAAAAACTGAACCGAGACCATGCCAAGAAAACGATGGCGCCCAATGGTGGAAGATGAAGTAATAGCAAATCAACTAGAAGCATTATTAACACCAGCAATTACTAATCAAGAAAATTATTATCGTCAACTAGGACTAAGAGACAGAATTCTGAATTTACCCCTGATGGTGGCTGCCGTTTTAACTTTACTTTGGAGAGATGTACCTGGAGTTACAGAGTTAACTAGACTATTAGCAAGGGAAGGAGTTTTGTGGTGTAAGCCTACTCAAATTAGCCAACAAGCAGTATCTAATCGATTTCTCACATTTCCTGCCGAATTATTCGAGAGAGTATTTAAGAATTTATTGCCCAGTTTAAAATCATCTTGGTTGAAAAGAAAACGCCGACCATTACCTGAGAGCGTCCAATATACACTGTCCAAGTTCGATAAAATTTGGATAGTAGATAGCTCAGTATTGGAAGCATTATTTAAAAAACTAAAAAGTTTAGAAGATGCCCCAAAAGGACAGTTAGCGGGCAAAATCGGAGTGGTAATTGATTTGGTAACCCGATTGCCTGTGGAAATATGGAAATCGCGAAAATCCGAGAACCAATGATACCAAATTAGAAGAAGAGATTTTGAATGTAGTTACAAAAAATACTTTGTTGTTGTTAGATAGAGGATTCTATCATTTTAGTTTTTGGCAGCAATTAATTGGGAAAAAAATTCATTTTATTAGTCGTCTTAAAAAAGGTGCATCTCTAAAAGTAGAAAAGATATTTACAGATAGCTATGAACTTCGCGATCGCCAAGTGCGACTTGGCTCTGGTACGAAACGAACTCCTTATATCACAGTCCGTTTAATTGAAGTCCGATCTAAAAATGCTTGGCATTCTTATGTTACTTCGGTTCTTGAACCAGAGATTTTACCACCCTATGTCGTTGCCGATTTGTATCGAAAACGTTGGCGAATCGAACAGGCTTTTAATACTGTAAAAAGATTACGCTTGTTTAAGTTATTTATGGACTGGTTCAATTAACGGAATTAAATTACAGATTTGGGCAACATGGTTATTCTATGGAGTTTTAATGAATTTAGGCGATGCTATAGCCAATGAATTAGCATTACCTATTGACCGTATTTCTTTAGAGATGATTTATCGTGGGCTATATCATTTTTCTGTTGCTCGTCAAAAAGGTTTAACTGATAATCCTATTCAATATTTTGCAGCTAAAGAAAATCAAGATTTAGGAATAGTGAAATCGATACGAAAACCTCTTGTTCGATTAATTATTGCTCCGTTTCCTGAACGACAGAAAAATTCATCCGATTTCTTCTTTGAGCCAAATTCTCAAACCCTCTTGACAACTGCTATTCAAGCTTAACTTGTGACCAATGACTTCATACTTCCTCTCTGGTGTAAAACGATAGCCAAAAATAGGTTTACGAGCGATCGCTTTAAGATTTTTTTCAGCCCGAATATTGGCTTTTTTTTGCCTGAATCCCATTACCTTTGATTCCATTTCGGCATAAAAAGCCTTTTCTCTTCTGATTTTTTGAGCCGATAAGCTATTGCTATTGAGTTCGGGTTCGTCGAGGATATTAATCTTAACCTCTTGGATTTGACACAGGCGATAAAAATATTCCGACTCAGTTTGGTTGCGATTGAGGCGACTATTAATTGTCGCAGCCACTCTGATTACCGTACCGTCAAGGATTTCTTGAATTATTGCTTGATAAAGCGATCGCTTTTCTGCGCTAGCTCCGCTTTCACGTTCTACAATAATTAAATTACAACCGACATCGGTAAAGTCTTCAATTTGTCTTTGAATTGAAGTATCTTGACTGCTCAATTCGCTAGATACTCTGGTATAGCCAATGTCGAGGTATCTTTCTTGAGTAGAATTTTGCTTGATTGTAGCGATCGCGTTTTTTAGTTTGGTAAGATCGCGAGCCATGATGGGCATCATTTTAAATGAAGTCAGAAGTCAGAGGTCAGAAGTCAGAAGTAACTACGCCAACCAGCCGTTCAAGCTGCGCTCTCACTGCCGATCGTAGCGTAGTCGCTTGCGACGAAGCGGGCGAAAAAAGCCGAAGGCACTTCTGACTTCTGACTTCTGACTTCTGACTTCTGACTTCGCTTACCACCTTACCATTGATTACGGTTTACAATAAAGTACTGTCAACAATATCTTTCCAAAGTACCCAATGGTTACTGTGGTTTAGGTGGGACAAAGGTTTGTTATCCTGCCAATGCTACTGCTAACTAGAGTTATTGTAGTTATTCGTTACATTTTGGAATTAAGGCGATCGCACTTTATGCGATCGCTTTTTTCATTGACTCTTAATCTAAAATTCAAAGATCCCAGAATCCACTTAAACTCTTTACTTAAAAGAGCATTATCTATCGGCTTTATACTGTTTTCATCACCAATTATAGTTGCCATACTAGAGCGTAAATAACGTCCGAGATCGATATATGTCGGGGAAATCCTGGGCAACACGGACTAATGAATATATCTAGTCTTAAAAAGTAAATATGACAACTCTAAATGGCACTACTAGTAACGACAATCTCTTTGGTAGTAATGGTGAAGATTTTTTAGCTGGAAATTCGGGTGATGATACGGTAATTGGCGGATATCGTGATGATTCTCTAAATGGAGATTCGGGAGACGATCTTCTCAATGGCGGATATCATGATGATTCTCTAGATGGAGGTTCGGGAGACGATACTCTTAATGGCGGATATCATGATGATTTTCTAAATGGAGGTTCGGGAGACGATCTTCTTCTTGGTGGGAATCATGACGATGTTTTAGATGGAGGTTCGGGCAACGATACTCTTAATGGTGGCATTGGTGAGGATACATTAACTGGAGGAGATGGTAGCGATCGCTTTATCTTTAATTCTTTGGATAGTCTCGATATAATTGCCGATTTTGATTCTAGTCAAGGAGATCGGATTGTTTTTGATACTGCTGCCACAGGTGTTGCTAACGTTAGGGATTTAACTGTCTCCGTTGGTTCTAGATATAACCATAGCTCCGAATTAGATCGAGTCACTAGTCTATATGTTGATGGCGAAAAAATTATCGAATTTGATAATCTGGTTACGTTGCAAATAGAAGATTTTGAATTTATCTAAGATCGATTCTCAAAAATAGGTAGGGTGGGCAAAATAACTTGTGGTCACTCGTTCGTTATCAGCTTGTAAAATTTGCACTCTTCGTACTAGCTTTATGCGAAGCTCTAAAGGACTCGCTGCGCACATTGTACCCTTGTGGTATCGCGGTATCCGTGATAGACGCGTCGCCCACCTTACAGTTAGTAGAGACGTAGCCCGCGCATGACTCGCGCTCGTCTAACGACTTGTGCCGCGAAGCAAATCCTTTAGGGCTTGCGCAACCGCATCGCATGCTACGTCTCTACGGTCATTGGTTATGTCTTTTAGGCTAATAGTCATTATCGGCAACACAAATTCCTTTACATTTAATCCCGTTGGTAGCTGTACGCAGACAATGAGGGCATAAAATTTTTTCGGTTTCGCTTTCGCTTTGTTTATTACTGTTTGCGGAAATCTGTTCTTTGTCTGTCTGAGCTTTCGAGGTCATAATTAAATCTGTAAAACTTGAAGCAAAAAGCTTAAAATCAATAATATTAATCAAAAAAAGCTAACTAATATTAAGCATATTAAGTGAACTACCAACAAAAAGCTACCTTTGGTGCGGGATGCTTTTGGAATACAGAAAATAAATTTTTACACCTACCAGGAATTACCAAAACCTCTGTAGGATATATGGGAGGAGACTTTCCCAATCCTTCTTATCTAGATGTCTTGGCAAGAATTACGGGTCATGCGGAAGTAGCTCAAATTGAATACGACCCAGAAATAGTTAGCTATCAAGAATTGCTAGATATATTTTGGCAAATTCACGATCCGACTAGCCTCAACCGTCAAGGTGCAGATCGGGGGGAACAATACCGTTCGGTAATTTTTTATCATAGTCCCGAACAAGAACAAATCGCTCGCCAGTCTAAACTACAGCTACAGCGATCGGGGAAATACAAGCAAGATCTTGTCACCCAGATCGAACCCGCGCGAGAATATTATTTGGCAGATGAAGAGCATCAACAGTACCTAGCCAAAAAAAATAACCAGCAACAACTAGTCAGCAAAGATCGATAAAGGGGAATTTTTCCAGTACGGTAATGACAAATAAAATGACTTCTATTCAAGAACAACTAAAAGAATTAAATACCGAAGCGATAAATGCGATCGCCAGTAGCGATCGCCTCGACGATCTAGAGCAGTTAAGAGTTAAGTATCTGGGCAAAAAAGGTCAATTGTCCCAGATTTTGCGGGGTATGGGTAAATTATCTCCCGAAGAAAGACCTGCGGTTGGTTCTCAGGCTAACGTCGTTAAAGAAGAAGTACAAACTAACCTAGAAAAACGCAGACACGCCTTACAACAAGCCAAAATCGAAGCACAAATCAAAGCTGAAACTCTCGATGTTACTATGCCTGGGGTTAATCGCCCTCTAGGTCGAGTCCATCCCCTCAACGGTGTGGTAGATCGTATTTTAGATATTTTTGTCGGTTTGGGTTATACCGTAGCTACTGGACCTCAGATTGAAACTGATTACTACAATTTTGAGGCCCTTAATACGCCCCCAGATCATCCCGCCAGAGATATGCAGGATACTTTTTATTTGCCTGGAGGTAACTTACTGCGTACCCATACCTCTTCGGTACAGATTCGCTACATGGAAAATAACGAGCCTCCGATTAGAATTATTGCTCCTGGTCGAGTCTATCGTCGAGATACGGTAGATGCTACGCACTCAGCGGTGTTTCATCAGGTAGAAATATTAGCTATAGACAAGGGATTAAGATTTAGCGACCTCAAAGGCACGATCAAAGTATTCTTACAACGGATGTTTGGCGACGAGCTTCCCGTAGAGTTTCGCGCTAGCTATTTTCCGTTTACCGAACCTTCTGCTGAGGTAGACGTGCAATGGAAAGGTAAGTGGTTGGAAGTCATGGGATGTGGGATGGTCGATCCTAATGTCCTCAAAGCCGTCGGTTACGATCCTGAAGTGTATACAGGCTTTGCTGCTGGTTTTGGCGTGGAAAGATTTGCTATGGTCTTACACCAGATTGACGATATCCGCCGTTTGTATAATAGCGACCTACGTTTTTTAAATCAGTTTTAATTAAAGCTTTGAGCTATTAGCTTCTAGCTTTTAGTCAAACGGGTTTAAGTCAGAGGTAGGGTGGGCATAAATATAGCTTGTGGTCACTCCCTCTTTGCTAGTAGTGGTCTATCAACTTTTTTGCATCCCGACTTCAAAATTTGATGATCTTCTTCAATTCGCCAACGGTAGGTGTACCACCGTAAAATGGTTTGCGCTTGTTCCCCATTCGTAACGAGTTCTGTAGTCAAGATCATCCATTCTACGGGTTCACAGCCTTCTGGGGGGTCAATTTCTACCGCATAAACTCCATAAACTTCAAAATATTCTCGCTCTTTCATTCTGGCAGGACTGCGAAGTTTGATGGGTGCATATCTAATTGCCAGAGTAGCGGTTCGCTCTTTTCGATTGACAAATCATCATGACTGAAAAGTCAGTCCAATAAATAGCTGTTAAAACTACGATACGTTGACGCAAAGCCGTTTTTTCCATAAAAACCGCATTCTTTGACCAAGTTTGAGCAATTTTTAAACCTGTCTCAATAGCCACCGCCCGCTCATTTGGATTAGTTGCCAAGTTCGTATCAGCGATCGCAACATACTAGATAAAGCAAAAAGCCGTCCAAATTTCCTGGGATCGAACACTAGATTTCCTCACATGAAATATAAATGTATTAAATAATTCAGTAATGAAGAGTTATTTGATTATCTACCCAAACGATTGGGAATACCTTCACAGCCTCCAGGTACGGTAGCACGAGACTTTTCGCCACACCAAGAACAGAGATAGTAGCGTTGTTCTTCGCTCAAACGTTTTACCCCCGAAAAGTTGGCTTTTTCAACTACAACTCCTGTATGTTGACCCGTTTCATAGTTGGGTGGGACGGTAATACTACGAGGGGTGGCGGTTTCTACTGGGCCGTAAAATAAACGAGTCCCTTTCATATCAGCCCCTGCGAGGTCGGCTTCATATAATACAGTACGAGCTAGATTAGCTTTGACCAGATCGCAGTGACTGAGGTTTGCCCTGACCATATTAGCCTCACTAAGATCTGTCCAACGTAAATCTTGTCCGACTAGATATGCTCCTGCGAGCATGACACCCAAATCGATTACTCTCGTACCATAGGGGCGATCTTCGGAGTAGCCACCACTACCATCAAGCATGGGTCTACCCAAACGATTATCTCGTTTTAGAGGCGTTAATAAACGAGATTGGGACAAAAAACGAATTACCTTGGCTTTACCATTCTCGTCAATACTAGACAGGATCGAAGCCGTTCTTCCTTCGGCTACCGCTCTTTCTTGGGGCCAGTCTTCTAGCAAACCTTCTTCATTGAGGGTAAGGTCGGAAATACCTTGAAAATAAGCATCAATAGTTTGTTGTTGAGTAATGCGGTTTTGTTGGATCGTTAAATCCTTAGAAATGACATACTGCGCCCAAGCGACATATACAGCTAAGATAGCAATAGAAATTTGTCCTAAAGCCCCGATCCAATCTGCCCAAGAGCCAAATTCATCGTATTTAAACTGATTTAGCCAGTTACCGATGTTGCGATAGACACCCAGATAGTTAAATAGTCCGGCGATCGCCGCCGTAAATCCCAGAAACGCGAGAATTGTTCTTCTTTCGCCAACGGTAAGGAATTTATTAATCCAATTTTTAACCGAGTTAAATACTACTCCGAGTGAGAGTAATAAAGCGGCGATCGCACTAGTCAAACCCAACCAAGGGAGGCGAAACCACAAACCCAAGCCCATCAACAGGACTGAGATAACAATTAACTGGGACTGAGAAAAATTAATTCGCTCGCGAGTGGGCTGTTTCTGAGGAATTGTCGTGCGTTTGGACTTTTTTTCTGCCGAATCAGCAGAGTCGGATCTAACTAGGGATAGAGATGGCTCGTCTGTTACTTTACCGTTTTCTGGTTCTGCTATATTGGCTGAGTTAATATTAGGCGTAGAATCAGACCTGTCTTTCATTACTATAGATTTTTAAATAATGCTCTATCCATGATACTTAAAGCTAGTCCGACGAGCATTAGACTTTTTGTAGAATTCTTTTTGCAAATCGTTGGGGTATAATTTTTTAGTTGAGATTACTGAGAAAATCTTCAACATCGTTTGGAACACACACTAGGTCATATTCGCTCTCGCTATGGAGGGATAATGTTCGCTGGATTAAAGCGTGGCTCAATAGTTCGTCATTCCAAATGGGGATTGACCTATGTAGGAGGTGAGATGCTTAAGCCTACAAAAAAACAACCGAAGCGAAGGGTTATAAGCCTTCATTCCTTAGAAATAGGGAAGAGGTCAACTCAATCTGCTAACCCAAAAGGACTCAAATTTTTAACTGACAACACATGGAGGACAAAGTGGGCAGGATAGTGTTATTGCGACATGGAGATTAAAATACCTCGTGTCGTAGTTCCTGAGTGGCTGTCGCTTGGGGTTTCCCCAAGCGTTTATACGCCACGTCGCGATGTTTTAACATCCCGATTTCTCTGCTCCCGTATTATTCACATGAAAATCGGGAAACTAGTGTTGATAGCCTTAGTAATTTCTTTGCCGATCGCAATTAAGTACTTACCCATGACCTTGGCCTCCCAAAAACAGTCCGAAATTCAGCAGCAAAACAGTCTACTAAGCGATCCTTTTCTTCAATTGCCGAGCGAAAATAGCGTTACCGTCGTTTGGTTTACGGAATTTAAGGGCGATCGCCACTTAGTTAAATATGGACCACAGCTAGAACAACAGGCAGTAGCAACCACTACCAAACTCAGTCGAGTCCGCGAAGATCGAGAATCTCAGGTAGACGATATTCCTACTCAAACTACCGCCAGAGATATTTGGCGACACGAAGCAACAGTAACCGATCTCACTCCAAATCAGCGCGTACCCTATCGGGTAGAAAGCACCCAGGGAGAACAGACGATCGAGAGTAAAGTCTTTACTCTCGCTAGCAACCCGACTCCTCAACAGCCACTCAAGATTTTGCTCACTTCCGATCATCAATTAATGCCGATGACCCCTACTAATTTAGAAAAGGTGGTAGAAACTGTCGGTCGAGTAGATGCAGTATTTCTTCCAGGAGATTTAGTTAATATTCCAGATCGAGCTTCAGAATGGTTTGACGATCGCCGTGGTGGGGCATTTTTTCCTAGTTTACAGGGACGGGGTAACTATGAATTAGAGCGTAACGGTACTAAAACCATCTATAAGGGAGGAGAAATAATTCAACACGCCCCTTTATTTCCCTCAGTCGGCAATCATGAGGTAATGGGTAGAATCTCTGAAGCTACCCTCAAAGAAGAGTTCGACAATCCTATTCCCCGTCAGGTAGCAGCAGAGTTTTATCAACAGGTAGCCAGTCAAGTCAATCCCACGGGAGATCCTCAACAAAAACAAGACTGGATTGAGAATAATTCTTTTAACAGTGATACCTATGAAGAGATTTTTAGCTTACCTAAAAGCGATAGTGGTGGCGAGCGTTATTATGCGACGACTTTTGGCAATATTAGATTGATTTCTCTGTATGTAACTAATATTTGGCGCGGCCCTAGTTTAGAAGCGGGCGATCGCGGTCGTTACAAAGAAAGCAATAACGATCTCGATAACCCTCAAGCTTGGGGGTACGGACAGCACATTTTTGAACCAATCGAGAAAGGTAGTCCACAATACGAGTGGTTAAAACAAGAATTAAACAGCGAAGCTTTTAGTCAAGCTAAATACAAAATAGTTATGTTTCATCATCCTCCTCATACTTTAGGAGGTAATATCGTACCACCCTATACCGATCCGCAACCCAGATCTGAATATACCGAAACTGGTGAATTGCGATCGCGCTATTATGACTATCCGATTGAAAATGACTATATCGTCCGCGATCTAATTCCGCTGTTAGAAGCTGCGGGAGTACAATTAGTCTATTACGGACATTCCCATTTGTGGAATCGCTTTAAAACTGATTCGGGGATACACTTTTTAGAATCTTCTAATGTCGGCAATAGTTACGGCGCACACGTAGGAGACAACAAACGACCAATTCCAACCTACAGTCCCCAAAATTATGCTGCTACGGGCAATCCCAACGGTTTAGAACCAATCTTGCCAAATATCGCCCCGTTAACCGACGAATCTGGACAACCAATGTCCTATATCGCCAGTAACGATCTTACCGTATTTAGTATTTTTAATACCGAAACAGGAACGGTTAGTAGCTATCGTTACGATACCCGTAAACCCGACTCGGAGGTAATTAAATTTGATGAGTTTAAGCTCAATTTATAGCTATACTTTTAAACAAAATCAAGTTTTGCCAATCTTTGCTACATGACTTTAGCTAAATGGACGATAGATGAATATCACTCCATGATCGAGGCGGGATTACTAGATAATCGTCAAGTAGAGTTGTTAGAAGGGGAAATTGTTGAAATGTCGCCTGAAGGAGAGGATCATGCTTATTTTAGCAGTGAAGCAGCAGATTACTTGAGAAAAATACTTGGCGATCGCGCTACAATTCGTTCTGGTAAACCAATTACACTACCCGATCGCAGCGAACCCGAAGCCGATTTAGCGATTGTCAAAAAGTTAGGACGAGAGTATTTAGCTCATCATCCTGATCCTGAAGATATTTTTTGGTTGATTGAATATTCTAATTCTAGTTTAGACAAAGACCTAAATGTTAAAACCAAGATTTATGCATCAGTAGGAATTGAAGAATATTGGGTGGTAAATCTGAGAAAAAGACAGTTGATTGTTTTTAGAAACCCTCAAGAAACAGAATACGCTAATAAATCGACATTGAGCGCGGGAATAATTTATCCTGAAAAGTTACCCGATGTTGCTATTGAAGTTATGGCGATTGTCAATTAAACAAGCAATACTATAGTTATAGTACTCACCGCTTCAATCTAATCCTGTCTCTAGCCTGTAATCTATTCATTCTGATAATAACCTATTAATACCAAATCCTGTTTACATAGAATACTTATCGGTTAAATCGTCAAACCCTGTAGAGACGACCCCTCTTTATCTCCCCTACAAGGGGAGACAATATGTTCCCTCTCCTATTAGGAGAGGGGTAGGGAGAGGTACTACGTCTCTACGAGCGATTTTTTGGTACTTTTTGGTAATCGGATTTGGTATAAGAAATGAATTTAAGCTTTAACATATGGTGCTAATTCCGACCACAAATCGGGAAAAGAGGTTTGAAAATATTCGGTAGTTGCTATTTCCATATCCCGATAGTCGAAGCCTGGGGCGACAGATTCTCCTAAAAGACCAAATTCCCCTGCTTCTAGTACCGCAGCTTTCCAATAGCCTCCTGGTACTAAGAGTTGGGCTACTTCTCCTTGGGAGAAATTCAACCCCAGTTTAGTTTTCTTTAGTTCTCCAGATGGGCTGAGGATTAAATAGGTAATTGCCGATCCCGCCTGAAAATAATGTAAGATATCGGATTGATGGCGGTGAAAATAATCGATTGGGCGATCGTCGGTTAGTAAATAATAAATAGAAGTGAGTATACTGCGATCGCTTCCCGTTCTGGCTGTGGGTATATTGAGACTCGAACGATAGGTTTCGCTAAAATATCCCCCTTCGATATGTTCGACTAAGGATAGCTGTTTAATTAACTCTTGTTTGTTCATGATTAAAGATAATTTCAATTTCGTTAGCAGCAACTTTTAACCCCAGGCGATCGCTGTAACCAATTCCAGGGATCTCTGGGGCGATCGCTTCTATGGTTGAATCATCTTGGAAATGTCCTAGCTTAGTTTCGGGATGGGGATAATAAATTAAAGCTGGATAACTAATATCCCGATAAACGACTTCACAAGGAGAAAAAGAAAAAGTCTCCGCCTCGTAATTGGGATGCCATTTGACCCTGGGAAAAGTATATTTGGGTTGCCTTAATTTAAAGTTGTGAGGGGTCAGGGAAATATTTAACGTTCCCAAAAATAAACCACTCAAGTCCAGTCCCAAATCGCGAAAAAAAGGTAGTTGCATGGCGATCGTCCCCCGTTCGTAAGGACTATCTTTGGCTTTTCCCGAAGCTACTTGATGACCTGGTTTAACTATACCCGATACTGAAACTATCCCGTTTTTCATGTACTAACAAGAGTCCTTTTAGAAGTAAATAGAGAATCAAAGTTTAGGGAAAATGTTGGTCTACTATGGCAGATATTTGTCGGGGTTTGACTTTAATGTACTGCTTTTTATCGGGCATGACGACCATATTTGGAGCTTTTTTACATTTTTTCAAGCATCCTGTGGTTTTAATCTCTATTTTCTCTGATATACCTCTTCTTTCTAATTCTTCTGTCAATTTTTTATAAGCCTCTTTACCTCCTTGATTCCAACAGTTAGACTTTTGACAAATCAATACTTTGGCCTTAGGTTTTTTGGCTTTACTCGATTTAGCAGACGGCGTTTTTACCTGGGGAACTTCAGCTGGTGTCAGTACTTTGATGGCGTAAGCTTTATACTCAACCTTGTCTTTTTTCAGTTTTCGCTTGAGCATTCCATCGACTTTTAACTGACATCCTGGTTGTAACTGTTTGCCAAGATTTTTGGGTTGATCTTTATTGACTTTGATCCAATAGTCTTCTTTTTCGGTGGACAACAACAAGTACTTGACTCGCCCATCGGATTTAATCTCAATATCTTTTAATTCACCCGTCGCACTAAACTCAGCTACCAAAGAGGTTAATGTCATCATAAATTGGTTTTGTAATCGTTTCTTATCTATGGTAGTTGATTTTTATTGTCAATAATCTCTTTTAGTTTAAATTGAGCGATAAATAATTTTAGCTGGATAAAAATAATTACAAATTAATTACATTTATTTTTTGGGTAATACATTCGTCATATAATAAGCCAGTCAAAAATTATGAATAACATCAAATTTCAATGAAAAAAGAACTATCGCTGCTATTTACTGGTATATGCTGTGCTAACAACATCTTTTTGCTCTCTAACGTTGCTATAGCTCAAATTGCAATAGATGGGACTACCAATACTATTGTGAATTCAGCAGACAATAGTAACTTTACCATTGAAAATGGCGATCGCGTTGGCGGTAATCTTTTTCATAGTTTTGACGCTTTTTCCATTCCCAGTGGTGGTTCGGCGATATTTAACAATGTTCCAGAGATTGAAAATATCTTTTCGAGGGTAACTGGCGGTAATATTTCCAATATTGATGGTTTAATCGAGGCCAACGGTAGTGCCAATTTATTCTTAATCAATCCTGCGGGGATTATTTTTGGCGAGAATGCCAGGTTGGATATTGGCGGTTCTTTTTATAGTAGTAGTGCCAGCAGTATTTTGTTTGAAGATGGCGAGTTTAGCGCGACGGATCTCGATAATCCTCCTTTATTAACGATTAATGCACCGATTGGTTTGAGTTTTCGGGATAATCCTGGAGATATAGTCAATCGTTCCAATTTTGGTTTGACTAATACTATACTCGATAGCGAGATCGATCCTGTTTTTGAGAATCCCGTTTTTGAAGGTAGAGAATTTACTCTTCAAGAAGTTACAGGTTTAGAGATAGATGGCGATCGAACTATTGCCTTAATTGGTGGTAACGTCATTTTAGAAAACTCAGCAGGTATTACCGCACCAGGAGGAAATGTCGAACTGGGTGGATTGTCTCAGGCGGGAAATATTAATTTGAATGAGAATGGTAGTCTTACTTTTCCTGAAGGAGTAACCAGAGCAGATGTCACTCTAACAGAACGATCTAAGGTACAGGTAGCTGCTGATGGCGGTGGTTCGATTAACATTCATGCCAGAAATCTTGAATTGAGAGAGCAAAGCGAATTATATGCAGGTATTGCTGAAGGGATGGGTTTTCCTGATGCTCAAGCAGGAGATCTTAATATCAATGCTACAGAATCAGTCAGATTATTGGGAAATCCCAGACAAACACCTATTGATTTTAGTCTAGGTCTACCTTTAATTGATTTGCTTACTATAGAAAGACAGAGCGCAACAGGAATACGCAATACTGTTGGGATATCTGCTATCAGGAGGAATGATGGTAGCAGTCAAAGTAGTGCTGTGGGAAATGGAGGAAATATTAAAATCAATAGCCAAACGTTAGAGCTTTCTAAAATAGCAGTAATCGATACTGGCGTTTTTGGTTCGGGAAATGGTGGAGATATTGCAATTAATTCTACTGAGTCAGTTGTCCTAGATCAAGGTGTTTTCTTGAGCCAAATTCAAGGTTTTGATGAAGAAGTAGTTAAAGAAAGCGGTAGTGGTGATGCAGGCAATATATTGATTAACACCAACTCTCTATTACTAACCGATATAGCTTTAATACTTGCCGATGTTCAACAAGGTGCTACGGGAAATGGAGGAGATATTACCATTCAAGTATCCGATACATTTACCCAAAACCAAGATAGTTTTATTCTTACTCAACTAGGAAGAGAAAATATAGGCAGTGCGGGAGATATTGCAATTACTGCTGGTTCATATGAAATCGGAGCAAGAACCGTTTTACCCGCACTCCAATCAGATAGTTCTCCTGGTTCTCAAGGAGATGCGGGAAATATCACTATCGACGTTGCTAATGATTTTTCGCTGACTGGAAATCTGATTATTGCTCAAATACAAGGAGGAGCAACTGGAAATGCTGGTGATATTAGCATTTCCGCCAATAATCTATTGATAGATAACTTTGCTTTGGTTTCTACTAATGCTGCTAGTGGTACTACTGGAACGGCTGGAGGTGTCAGTTTAAATGCCGATAATACTATTACCGTTAGTAACGGTGCTGTAGTTGATGCTCTAACCGAGAATGAATTTGATGGAGGAGATATCACAGTTAACGCCCAAAATCTGAACTTACTAAGTGGAGGAAAAATAGTTACAGGTAGTGAAAATCTGGGTGATGCTGGAGATATTAATTTGAACATTAGAGAAAATTTGATTATTAATAATCAGAATCCTCCTGATGATTCACCATTTGACGAACCAATTTTACAAGCCATTGAACTTCAAACAGGTTTATTTGCCAATACTTTTCCAGGTTCAACTAGCAATGGTGGCAGTATCTCGGTAAAAGCAGAATCAATAGATCTTCAAGATCGAGGCTTTATTTTGGCAGAAACAGAGTCAGGTAGCGGAGGTAATATTAACCTGATAGTTGAGGATAGAATCAATCTAAGAAATAATAGCTTAATCTCTGCTGAAGCTTTCGATCGAGCCAACGGGGGCAATATTAATATTGA
>JASJEI010000224.1 GCA_030064795.1 Pleurocapsa sp. MO_226.B13
GGTGTAATGTTCCTGCGGTGATTAGCACCCGTGCCTGTTCTAGTTGTTCTAGGGGAACTTGTATTTCGGCGATCGCTTTTGGTTCGGCTTGTTCTTATCAGTTTGGCGCAACTTTAGGGGTGTTTAGTGCTGCTAAGTTACCTTATTTGGTAATTCCTTATCTGCTGTATCTAACCGCAACCACCTCGATCTATACTTATATCATTTCTTCCCCTACAGCTAAATCGACTCAAAATCCCCTGGTAATTGAAGGAAGAGCATTTTTAGACTTTCCTCATTGGTCGGTCATTTGGCGCGAAGCAAAGTCAACTATTAAGCAATTTTTGTTCAATGCGATTCCCATCTTTGTAGTTATTACGGTTATTGCTTCTGTATTGAATTGGTTAGGAGCGCTCGCAACTTTAGCCAATATTATCAATCCTTTGATGGGATTGTTTAACTTACCCCCTGAAGCTTCATTGCCTATCGTTTTAGCTTCTATTCGCAAAGACGGACTGCTGCTGTTTGCCCAATCCGAAAATTTAATTAGGTTAACCCCATTACAAGTTTTGACTGGGGTTTATCTAGCAGGAGTCTTGCTACCTTGTTTAGTTACTCTGTTAACCATTATGCGGGAAAAATCTTCTCGATTTGCCTTATTGCTGTTAGGTAAACAGGCGATCGCAGCGAGCGTTTTTTCTCTATTACTTGCTTGGGGAGGATTATTAATTAAGTAATAGATAGGGGCGATTCGCGAATCGCCCGTACATAGATCGAGAATACAAGCAAATATCTTGCCGTTGAAGGTATTTAAAGCCCGTTGATAATCGCTAAAGGCGGGAGTAATTATGTATGTAAAATTTTGTTGCGCTAGTTCCCTTGCTGCCCAAGTTAATAACTCTGCCGAACCGTTTCCAGGCAAGATAAACTCAGGATCGATCTGATGATGTTGCGCCAGATGCGATCGCAATTGGGGATAATTGGGGTCGGGATATGCGGTTAACTTTGAAGTACTCTTAATAACAGCAGCGATCGCGCTTTGGGGAGTACCGAAGGGGTTAATGCTGGCGGAAAAGTCGGTTAAAGCAGAAACTGGACAACCAGCAATTGTGGCTGCCCAATTTAAGTTTCCACCGTGTAGTGGTCTGTTCAAGAGCGATTATAAATCTCGAACTACTTAGGTGCTACTTTCTCTTTGAAAAGTTTACCTGCCGAGAATGCAGGAACTTTAGTAGCGGGAATAGACATTTTCTCTCCTGTTTTAGGATTGCGTCCTTCTCTTTCTTTGCGATCGCGTCTTTCAAAAGAACCAAAACCAACTAGGGTTACTTTATCTCCTTCAGATACAGCTTCCATAATGGTTTCAATCGCAGCCGATAAGACAGCATCAGCTTGTTTTTTAGTTACAGTCGCTTTTTGAGAAATGCGATCGACTAGTTCACCTTTATTCATGGACATGGTCTCCTTCTTGTACTTGTTTTGTGTTTTGTGTGTATTTTGCTCTCAATAATTGAGAACTTAGGTTTTGAAAATGAATTACCAGCCTAATTTATAGCATCTGAGTTCTAAAAACCCACAACGTTTTTATAGACTATGTTTTTCAAAGTTAGTCACGGATTTTCGTGACTGCCTTATTCTAAGCTCTACTTGACGAATATGGATCGTTGAAAGCATTAATTTATATAGATTTCAACAATTTTTTCGATTTCAGCTACCGAAAAACTACCACAAAACAAGTAAATGAGACTAGTTGCCAAGTACCCCAACCCCTTCTTTATAAAGGACTTCACGGCTTTCTTTGCTAGGAGAAAAGTTGCTTGCCAAGCCCGCATCCTCTTCGACGATTTCAGGAGTTAACAAAACTATTACTTCTGCCCTTTCGCTAGCTTTGTCGGTGCTTCTAAACAGAGAACCTAGTAAAGGAATATCGCCCAAAATAGGTACTTTGGAAATAGTAGTTCGTTCTTGGTCTTGAATAATTCCCGATAAAATTAAAGTCTGACCATCCCGTAAGCGCACTAAACCAGAACTGAGTTCCCGTTTACTTAGTAAGTTAAGCACGTTAACTGCACCACCACCACTATCAAAGCTTTGAGTCGCACCAATAGAACTAACGGTAGGACTGACTGACATGGAAACAAAACCGTTGTCGTCAATGCGTTCTACGTTAACTGTCAAGACAACACCAGCCTCGGCAATTACAGGAGTAATAGTTCTTGCACCTGAATCTCCATCAATTTCGGTTTCGACGCTTTCAACAATGTTCTGAGCTAGTTTTACTGTAGCTTCCTGTCCTTCCTGCACCATTAAAGTTGGATCGGTCAGAATTTTGGCATTACCACTTGTTACACGAGCTTCTAAGAGGGCAAGAAATTTGTCGGGATATTGGAACAAACTAGGTAGTGCAGATGTTGCAGAACCTACGGTTCCACGAGAAAGACTCGCTTCTCCGTCTTCATCTATTGTAATTACATTGTCATCAGCCAAAGTCACCTCTGTTATGCCTGGAGTGAAAGGATCTCCAGAAATTGCTGCTCTTTGACTAAAAAAGGTACGTGCGCCTGGATTTTCTAATCTAGTTAAGTTTCCACCATTAATTTGTATAGTACCTGGATCGGTTCCTCCAATTACAATACCTGGTTCGTCTAAGTTAAGAAAAGTGCCAGCATCAGCAAAGGGATTTACTATTGTGGGAGGATTAGAAATTCTTCCTATGTCACTATTTAATTCGGCACTAGTTGGTGGTGCGGTTTCGCCAAATCTTAGGGATGCCGAACCATTATCCTGTACAAAGAAACTATCATTTACCCCAAAGGAGAAACTGCTGTTAAAGATATCTTGATTGAGCAGATTGACATCAATTACCTTAACGTTGACTGCTACCTGACGACGACGGGCATCTAGTTGAGTCAGCATTGCGGTGGCAATTTCTACCTTACGGGGTTCGCCCACCAGAGTAATAGCATTAAGTCTACCGTCAGTGGAAACTTGTAGTCCTCTGAGCATTAATGCTTGTGTACCAGTTTCATCATCGCTACCGCCATCTAAATCGCTCAATTCTGCACTAGATTCTGTTCTTTGAACCACCCTACCTGTTTCTGGGTTGATAACTTCTTCTACTTCACTGGTGAGTCTTTTTCCTTTTGCCCCTTGACTAGCTAAAAATAGGGCTGCATTTTCGGCAGTTACCTGATTTAAACGCAGAGTACGGCTAATTAGGTTACGTGCTTGAGCGGGTAGTTGTTCCCCGACGTAAATTAGATTGCCCCGACGGTTGGCATTTAAGCCTGAAACTAAGAGAACTGAGTTGAATACTTCCTGTACTGGTTGATTTTGTAGATCCAAAGAAATAGTAGGGCCTGTTTCTTCGTCGTTTCTACCTCTACCACCTTCTTCGTCACCACCAGCAAAGACGATATTTAAGTTTGCCGAACGAGCCAGGAGGGACAAAACTTCTCTAACTGGTGCATCTCGCAAGACTAAACGAGGAACTAAGGCTCTCGAACCGAGGTCTACCATATCGGGCATGGTGCTGATATTGGAAATAGCCATATCTCCCACAGGAGGGGCAACAGCGCGGGGTAAGGTAGCTTGACCAGAATCCTGAGACTGATAAATTCTTTCTTTAACTTCGCTCAGGCGATTATCGTTAATGGTAATTTCTGGGTTGGGAATTAGAACATCTTGATTTTCCTGGTTTTTGCTAGAAGCTAAAGTTGATTTTTTATCGTCTTTAGTCTTTTTCTGACCGAGTGCAGATTTGTAGGTTTGCTTGATGTTAGTAACGGCTTTACTGCTTAATTCTTTTAATTCTCTTTGGAAAGATTGAGCTTTAGTGACGCGGTTAAGACTGAGAATTAAGTTATCGCCTTCTTGTTTTAGCAGATGCTCGATCGCACTATCGGCTTCAGTAGAGATTAGAATCTGAGTATGTTCGCGATCGACTTGATTAACTTCTACGGCTTTTATTCCAGGTAGAGGATTTTTTTGTTTAAAAGAATCACCGACTGGTAAGTCTAAATTAGTATTAAGTAGATTAGCTTCAATAGTATTACCCTTACGTAGAGTGAAAAAAGAGGCATTAGTATCAGTACTAGATGCTGATAGTTTTAGTTCCAGTTGGTTATTATTTTTTTCTAGCTCAATATTGGTAATGTTTCGCTCCGCAGCTATTGAAGGAGTAGCCATCAACATAACCGTTAAGGCACTTAAAAATCCAAGGCGATCGCAATAGTTTTTCACTGTTTATTCCTCAACCTATACTGTTAGTAAATATATTTTGGCTCGTACTAATATTTAGTTAGTAATATCAATTTTTCTCGGTTACTCATCTTTGTTGTTACGTCTATTTCTGCGCTGAGAACGCTCTTCTTGTTCTGCCTGTTCGTCAGCTTTTTTCGCTTGTTCTAATTCGGCTTGACTCAAGGGTAAAATCGCATCTAACTTGATTTGAGTTTTTAACTCTGCTTGTTTACCAGGTACGATTTCGCTGTTAGTGCTGGTCAAAATTGCCGTCGGCTTTTCTGTCACCGTCGAACTAATGCTTTGTACCATTAATAGAGGTTGCAAACGCTCTATATCCTGCAAAATCTGTTTGGTTTCGTTGAATGTACCTTCAATCGTTAAAGAAATTCCTTTTCGTTTGAGTTTTCCCTGAATTTCTGCACCCAAAGAAGCATCATCAATAGTACTAATATTAGTATCGGGTTGATACTGCACTAAATCTGCTTGATTGGCAGCGATAAAGTTATCAAGATCTAGCAACAACGTATCGAGGTCTTTTTCACTAGTAAACATCGACAAAACGCGAGATTTTAAGATATTTTTTTCAGCTAAATCTGCTTGTAATTGAGCTAATTTTAGCTGAAGATCTCCCGTTTTAATTTTATCTAGTTGTCCCTGTAGTTCTTGCTTTTTAACAGCTGCTTGACTGTATTTTTCTTGAGCGGGTCTGACAAAGTTAATAAAGCCATATCCAGCTAAAGCAATACCTGCAACTGCGATCGCAATCCCCATAACCATGGGAGTAAAAGTAATTCCAAATGCAGAGGGATAATCGCTTTCTAAACCCTGTTCTTCCCCTGCAAAATCGTCAGCAAAGGTCATTTTAGTTCTGCTCCTTTTTGTTCTAATATTTTTAGTCGAGTTACTAAACCAGTCGAACCTTTTTTCTCAATTTCTTCAATCAAACTAGATGAAGGAATATTTTTTAATTGGGCTGAGATAGTGTATTTAATCCCTTGAGGAATTTCTAAAGAAGCGTTATCGGGAACGTTATCTTCATTTTCAATTTCTACAGGGAAATTAGTAACTCCAGCGGTATTTAATTTAATTTGTTGGGGGTCGAAAAAAGGCGATCGCTGGAGAAATAAAACGAAATCATTAACATCAGCATAAGAACGAGCCGTACCTGCCAAATTGATCCCCGTACTCTCTCCCGAACCACTTTGTTGAATGGAATTTACCTGAACTCCAGGGGGAGTGCGATCGCTAACTTCCTGCATAATAGCTGCCCAGGGTTTGATTCTTTCAAATACTCCCACTAAAGCGGTTATTTCTTGCTCTGCCTGTTGAATTTCGGCATTTGCTGCTTCAATCTTTTGGTTTTGATTGCCCAGATCGGCAATTTCATTTTCAATCTCTTTTATTTCTTGTTCTACAGCAGCGGTTTTAGCATTTACGCTTTGCAAGTAACCAAAAGTAATTGCTGGTGCAATTAAAGCTACTATTACTCCAACCGCGATCGGTATTTTATCTGCAATTGAAGGTTCTTTTTTCTCGACAAGACTATCAGTAACCTCTGTGGATTTATCTAGTCCTCTATCCCTAAGAAAATTAATATCTAAGTTATACATAAAGTCATACCAAGTTTAAAAATAATACCTACTTTTTCAGAGTTTTTCTCTAGTTAGATATCGCGCATTCCCAAACCCAAAACTATCCCCAATCCTGGACGCTGTTCGGGAGCAATATCTTGACTAGTATCTAAACCAAGAGTTGCTATTGGGTCTATTTTCATCGTCGGTAAATTGAGTTTTTGAGTGAAAAACTCATCTACTTGAGTAATACCCGCGCCTGGCCCTGCTAAGAGCAATTGAGCTATTTCTAAATCTTCACTTTGATTAATATAAAAGTTAATCGAACGACTCAATTCTTCGGTTAATTCTCCTAGAATTTTCATTAAGGCTGCTTTACCCGATTCGATTTGCGCTGAATCAATATCCCCCGAATCTTCTAGTCCATCAATGATATCTATGTCGTGAAGTAACTCTGTTGCACCTGTTTCTGGTAAACCCATAGCTTGAGAAAAAGCACTACGCATCTGATAAGTTCCGATCGGTACGGTTCGAGAAAACTGAGGAACTCCTTCTACTACAATCGCGATTTCTGTACTGTCAAATTCCACATCGACTAGCACTACAGCTTCTTTTGAACCAAACTGTCTTAATTGTTCTCTAATGGTTCTAATTAAAGCAAAGCTATTAATTTCTAGAACTCCCATTTGTAGATCTGCTTGCTGAAAAATTTCGTTGTAAAGATCTGTTACTTCTTTTTTGGTTGCTACCAACAAAACATTAACTTTTTCAATACCATCTTCGTCCATAAAATAACCCAGTTTGGCATAATCCAGGTCTACTTCTTCCCTGGGATATGGTAGATGCATACTGGCTTCGTGTACCATAACCATATCTTTTAATTCCTCTTCGTCCAATTCAGCAGGAACAGAAATAACTCGAATAATTGCCTCCCTCATTGGTACGGCAGTAGACACCTTTTTGGCACTAATTTTATTAGCTTGGAGAGTATCTTTAATTAACTCTGAGAGACTAAGAGAATCAATAATTTGCCCATCCTCAAATACTCCTTCAGGAATATCGGCTGAGACATTTTTTAGTAGTTTATACTGCTGTCCTTTTTTAGTTATCTGAGCAATATTAATTCTTTGGGGATTGATTTCAATTCCAATATTGCCTCCTTTCTTGGCAAAGATATTAGGTAAATTATTTAGCATATCTCCGTCCTAAGTAGTGTTTCAAAAGTTTTACCTCAACCTTGACTCTGAAGATCTTTTTTTAGTCCAATCGAACCAAAATATCCTAGTTACTCATTAACCAAAAACTTTATTTTGAGATTTGTAATCAACGATTTATTGCTTGCTAAATAACTAATCATGAGTTAAACAAAATTAAATTGGCTCAATAATAGGCTAGTCACAATCGACATTGTAGCTGCTATATCTAGATTTTTTGATAAGTAGATGCACTGAAAAAAAAGCTATCCATATATATAGAAATAGTTAAATTTACGCATAGATATTGCCATTTTTACTTATAAATAATATTGTTTGTTTTAGGGTTTATTTTGAGCGAAGCAATGAAGAAAACTACCTCGATTCGACAATATGGCTTCTACTTATTAATAGGAGCGATCGCGACTTTTTTGTCAAGCTGCAATCCCAGTTCGCAAAGCAATTCCAACCAGCTTGAATTCTGGACGATGCAGCTAAAACCAAACTTTACCGACTATTTTGTCGATTTAAATAATACTTTTGAAACTCAAAACGAGGCTGTAGAGTTACGCTGGGTTGATGTTCCCTGGGAGGCAATGGAAAACAAAATTTTGACCTCTATTTCTGCTAAAACAGCACCAGATGTAGTTAACCTCAATCCCAAATTTGCTTCACAGTTAGCAACCCGCAATGCTTGGTTAGATCTAGACGAAGTAGTTGCACCTGAAGTTCAAGCCAGCTATCTACCGAAAATTTGGCAAGCCAGCACCATCGAAGTCTGTCAAGAAAATAACTGCGACGAACAAACCTTTGGTATTCCCTGGTATTTAACCACCACAATTACTATTTACAATCAAGAACTCTTAACCGCAGCAGGTATCCAACAGCCACCAAAAACCTATCAAGAATTAGCCGAAGTTGCCCAAAAGATCAAAGAAAAAACGGGTAAATACGCTTTCTTTATTACCTTTGTCCCCAATGATTCGGCAGATGTCCTAGAATCTCTGGTCAAAATGGGTGTAGATTTAGTCGATGAGTCTGGCAAAGCAGCTTTTAATACACCCGAAGGAAAAGCAGCCTTTCAGTATTGGGTAGATTTGTACCAACAAAAATTACTGCCTCCAGAGGTATTAACTCAAGGTCATCGTTATGGAATTGAATTGTATCAAATGGGTGAAACAGCTTTATTATCTTCTGGCGCAGAATTTATTGATAGTATTACCAATAATGCCCCAACAATTGCCGAAACTTCGGGAATATCACCTCAAATTACTGGTGAGACTGGTAAAAAAAGCGTTGCGGTCATGAATCTGGTTATTCCTCGCGATACCGATAAATCAGATCGAGCTTTGGAGTATGCCTTATATGTTACTAATACTGAAAACCAGTTGGCTTTTGCTAGAGCATCGAGCGTACTTCCTTCTACTGTTGAAGCGGTAGAACAATACATTGAAGATATCGAGCAACAAGAACAAACTAGTTTAAAAGAAGAGGCAAAAAAAGTCAGTGCAGCCCAATTACAAGATGCAGAAGTACTGATTCCCGCGAGAAAAGATCTTCAAAGATTACAAAAAGCAATTTATGAAAATTTACAGGCAGCAATGCTTAATGAAAAATCTGTGGAACAAGCAGTTCGAGATGCTGCTAAAGAATGGGATAAACAAGTATAGTAATCCTCTCTCAGTGGTGGAAATTAATTAGTTTGGAGTCATTTGTTATTTGTCATTATTCACGAACGATTCCAAATCACCATATAGAATTAGAGATGTTGTGTTAGAAAATGAGCTATTTGAGTTGGTTTTTGGGAATTATAAAAATGCAGATCTCAGGACATAATTAAATGCAAGATCGATATAGCTCTTTATTCTCAAACTCTGCCAATAACAACCACATTCAATCTTCTCAGTTAGAGACTGTTTGTTAAACAAAAATTAAATGCCCGTGTAGGTTGGGTATGGCGAGTATTTTTTTAGAATCAGTCTTTTAATTCGCGATTCGCCGTAACCCAACAAAATTAAACGTTACACTTCTCTTAAGATTTACTTTATAAACAGCCTCTTAGATCTAGCTACGACTTTAGCTCAAAATTCACTACAGCAATTTGCTACTACCCCAGGCTTTAATTCGGATTTACAACTGGCGTTTGGTAAAGTCGATCATTCGTTGAAAACATCGTGGATAAATGGAGAATACGTTTTTCCTGAAATAGAAATCGTCGAACGTGCTGAGATTAACGACGCTAATGGTGCTTTTGCCCAAGAAACTGGCAAAATTTACCTAGCTCAAGAGTTTTTACTCACAAATCAAAATAACCCCGATACTATTAGCAATGTTCTTCTGGAAGAATACGGACATTTTATTGACAGCCAGTTTTAAAATGTAGGTTGGGTTGAGGCACGAAACCCAACAAAAGCATATGATTGTTGGGTTTCACGCGCTTGTTCTACCCAACCTACTAAGTCGACCATTCACTTTTGAGAATTGATATTAGTTCTCTTAATTAGAAATCGCCACTATCGGTCATAAGTAACTCATCACTATCCAAGTTATATTCGCTAATCAAATCGATGTAGTTGACATTGAAACCAGAACTACCCATATCCAAACGTAGTTCGTGAGTGCCAGCAGTTAGATAGAGATCGTCGCCAATCGCATCTGTCCAAGACTGCCAGCCACCAGTGTCGCCAAAACTTAGGGTAGTTAATTGTCCGTCAATAGCAACATCAAGGCTATGACTAATATCGACATCGGAAGCAACCCGAGCTACAACTTGATAGTTACCGTCGTAAGGAATATCGACGCTATAGGTTAGCCATTCGCCACCTTCGATCCAACCGACGTTAAAGCCACCGCTAATGTCACTTGTCGGTTCGATATCTACTGGTCTGTTACGATATCCACCACCAATATTTTCGTAATCGGTGTCATAGAAAGTCTGGTCTGAGGTATAGTAATCGTCTTGATAGTCTTCTGCTTCGATTCGGATATTTTCTGGAGTAACTAGATCGATGTAGTTAAGATTAAATCCAGTACTACCCATATCCAGACGGAGTTCGTGAGTGCCAGCAGTTAATTGTAAGTTACCGCCTAGTGCATCTGACCAAGCTTGCCAGCCTCCAGTACTACCAAAGTTTACGGTAGTAGATTGTCCATCAACAGAGACATCAAAATTATGAGAAGTTCCAAAATCAGAAGCGATACGGGCAACTACTTGATAAATACCATCTTCGGGAACATCGACGTTATAGGTTAACCATTCCCCAGAACTAATCCAGCCGACGGTATAGCCACCATTAACATCCCCCGATACACCCAAATCGACATCATCATCGCGATATTCGACCCCAGTGTTGCCAGCAGTAGTGTCGTAATAGTCTTGGTAATCTTCGGTTTCGACTCGTAATGCTTCGAGTTTATTGCCAAAGTTGAGGTCGGAAATAGTTTCGCCAGTACCGACAAAAACTTCATGGGTATTGACAGTATCGGAACTATTTACAGGAGTAAATTCAATCGCCAGTCCATCCTCCAGATAAGGATTATCGTCATTATTATTGTTATGGACGATTTGCAAGCCAGCATCGCCATCGGGGTTTTCTAGACCGACAGTAGCACTATTTACCGCAGCATCCAGATTGTTGTATTGATAAACAATACTGCCATCGGAGTTGAGAAGAGTTTGGAAAGTTAAAGCACCTTCAACTTCATAACGGGCGACATCTTGGTATTGAACGATAAATCTGTCGGCTTCGGCATCATAATGATGATAAATCGAACCAGAATAGCCAGGATTTAAGTCATCCCAGAAGGGCGCAATAAAGTTACTGACGTTATAGGAATTGGTAATTCCTTCATTTCGATATTCTGTACCGTTATCGCCAAAGGTAAGATAGCCGTTAGAAGAAATAGTAACGGTGTTGTTGGTTTCGCCATAGAAATCAAAATCAAAAGGTAAAGTAACTTCTACTGCTTCATCGTCACCGAGATTTAATTCTGTACCCACCCCAGAAATATCTATCCAGTCATAGGTAATGCCATCGGGTTGTTTACTATCCTGCCATTGGTATTCAATGGTAGAAGGATAAGTTTGACTCCATCTTGGTTCGTTTTCTTCGGTGACGCTATAGTTACCAAACTGCAAGTCAGTAAAAGCATAAAAACCATTGGCATCGGTAACTGTCGATCTTTCACCGTCATCTAATTGACCGTTTTCATTACTGTCGAGATATATAGTCCAGCCTTCAATACCCGATTCATTGCTATCGAATAGACCATTTTCATTTAGATCGTGCCATTTGTAGCCTTCAATTGTCCCAGGGGCCAAATTAGGACTGTAATTTAAATAGATCTCGCTGTCCCCATCTCCGTAACCAGTCCAAGTGATATAGTCCCCATCAATTTGCGGATTACTATCATAGGTGTCGTTGTCGGTAATTTGAATAGTTTCCGAACCGTTATAGAGAAAGATTTCGTTATCGTTGCCATCGTATGACGACCAGATAACATTATCTCCAGAAATCTGTAGGCTGTGATCGCTGCGATCGTTATTAGTCAACTGAATAGTTTCCGAACCGTTATAGAGAAAGACTTCGCTATCGTTGCCGTCATCTCCAGACCAGACTACATTGTTACCTGAAACTTGAGGACTACTATCGTAGGTATCATTGTCTGTTAGTTGAACTATTTCTGAACCATCATAAAGATAGATTTCACTATCGCCATCTTCATAAGCCGACCAGACAATATTGCTACCTGAAATCTGCGGTCTGCTTTCAGATAAACTATTGGTAGTTAGCTGAGTAACGCCAGTGCCATCATAGAAATAGATTTCCGAATCTTTGCCGTCATAATCAGACCAAGCTAGGTTATTTCCCGAAAGGCTAAAACTACTTTTAACGGTTTCGGCATCGGTTAATCGAGTTGTGTTAGTGCCATCGTAAAAATAGATGGCATTGTCAGGATAATAACGATAGTTAGGTTCGCCTTCGTAACTCAACCAGGCGACGTTGCCATCGGAAATTTGCGGATTGTCATCATCGACATCATTATCAGTTAGCTGAATGATTTGCGAACCATTATAGAGATAGATTTCTCTGTCATTACCGTCACTAGAAGACCAGACGACGTTGTTTCCTTCAATCTGGGGATTACTGTCGTAAGTGTCGTTATTGGTTAGCTGAATTACGCTACCATTCTCGTGGTCGTAAAGAAAAATTTCATCGTCATTGCCGTCGTTACCTACCCAGGCAATATTTTTACCTGAAATCTGCGAACTGCGATCGCTTACATTATTATTGGTAAGGGAATTTACATTAGTTAAGTTATCCATTGACATCCTCCTCACAGATTTCGCCTCGATTTCGTCTTGTGAGTCATTTAAATCGACCTATTCTTGGCTATGCCGATTTGAGAAACTAAAAAATCGAAACGATTCGTAATGATTTAGTGTAAATAGCATTTACGGTTCGAGATTCAATCGGCAAGTAGCGATCGGACATTGAATTGCCACTCATCCACGATTGCTATTTACAGAATATCGCTCTGTCCAAGTAACTGTATCGCTATTACTTGCTTGTTAAGACTTATAAACCAAACGTTTATCTACGCTGGCAATATTGAGATATCGCCAAAATTACTCTGAGCTTGGTTTATTCTGTCAGTCAGTAAGTATATAATCTGCTCTATCTACCTTAATTATAAAACTTACAAATGTAGTTTGATAACCCAGAATTTTCAAGTAACGTAATCTGCGATCGCACTCGATCTTTTCTATGTCTTTACCGCCAAACTTATTCACCGCAAGATTAATCTTGCGTTCTCTATCTGTTGCTGATGCTAGTTCTCTTCAAAAAATTGCCAGCAGTCGCCAAATAGCGGATACAACCATTTCTATTCCCCATCCTTATCCCGAAGGTGAAGCCGAAAAATTCATCGCCAAGCAAATAGCCGAAAAACAAACGGGTCATTCTGTCACCTTTGCGATCGAGCATAAACTAGAATCAAACTTAATTGGCATTATTGAACTTCGAGATATCGAACCAGAACATTCTGTAGCTGAGTTGAGTTATTGGCTGGCAGTTTCCGCCTGGGGTAAAGGGTATATGAGTGAAGCCTTACCACCAGTATTGAATTTTGGCTTTGAAATTCTATTGCTCAATAGAATTCATGCCTATCATATGATCAGAAATCCAGCTTCGGGAAAAATATTACAAAAAAATGGTTTTAAGCAAGAAGGATTACTAAGACAACGAGTAAGCAAATGGGGCAAGTTTGAAGATGTCAGATTGCTTTCGCTACTTCGTCAAGAATGGCAAAATAACCAAGGTTGAATTTTGATTAATATGGCTTATTTAACGGGAGAATGTTTGTGTGGCAAAATCCGCTATGAATATCGAGGCGCGACAGGAAATTTAGTTCACTGTCACTGTAGCAGATGTCGTAAGTGGCATGGTGCAGCTTTTAGAAGCCGAATGGTAGTCAAACGAGATGGTTATAAACTACTCCAGGGACAAGAATATCTGGCGCAATATCAATCCACCCCTAATGTAATCAAAACCTTTTGTAAGAATTGTGGTTCGAGTTTGGCTACAATTTATCCTCTGCGAGATAATTCACTCGGTTTACCCATTGCAGGCTGCGAGGGGAAGTTGGATAGCTACCAAGAATTTCATATCTATACAGATTCTAAAGCGCAATGGTGGCAAATTAGCGATAATTTACCGCAATATTCAACCATGCCAGAAGATAAAAAAATCGTTCACTGTATTAACGAATAATTTGAGAATTTGAGAAGTTCAACAAATGCAGTCAGCCTACAAACAAAGAGTAATTGATTTTTTTGATAGTAGAACCACTTATGATTCTGAAGGGAAAGCTCATCCCGAAAACGCCAAAAGATTTATAGACTTTGTGACTCTAAAACCAGGTCAAAAAATCCTCGATTTATGTACGGGTACTGGTTTGGTCGCAATAGCTGTCGCCAAAGCCATCGGAGAGAAAGGTTCGGTCATTGGTGTCGATATCTCATCAGGAATGTTAGCTCAAGCGCGAGCCAAAATTGAAGCCGAAGGGAGCGAAAATTTGCAATTAATTGAAGCAGATGTGGAGGCGATCGCTTTCGATCGGGAGCAATTCGATCTTATACTTTGCTGTTCGGCACTAGTATATATTAGCGATATTCCTGCCCTACTAGATAAGTGCTATCGTTGGCTAAAACCAGGAGGGTGTTTGGCATTTACTTCTTCCTATAAAGGTTCTCATTTATCAGAATTAAGAGTTAGACTCTGTAAGGATTTATTTGATATCGATTTACCCCATATTATTAGACCCCTTTGGACGGCAGACAAATGTACCAAACTGCTAGAGGATTCTGGTTTTCAAAATATTGAAATCGAACAATATCTATTTCGTAGAGAAAAAATAAATGACAATTATGCTTCTACGCAAATAGAACAAGAATTTTATCCCAGAGGAAACCCTTTGCTAAACTTGTCTGAAGCGCGAAAGCAACTGTTACAAGCTGAATATAGCAAAGCTGTCGAGGGATTGATTGCAGAACAAGGAATATGGCAAGAAGCGATTAGTCTGTATGTTAAAGCCAGTAAGTAATATCAAAACTATTCTCTAAAAAAGCGATCGCTTCTCGATCGGAAATAATTAATTATGCGAGAACATCTATATCAAACGTCTTTAAAATGGACGGGAAATAAAGGTCAAGGTACTAAAAGTTACCGTACTTACGATCGCGCTTATGAAATCGAAGTTGAAGGCAAGCCGATAATTTTTGGTTCGTCCGATCCTGCTTTTCGTGGCGATCGTACTAAATATAACCCCGAAGAATTGCTAGTTGCTTCTCTTTCTAGCTGTCATCTGCTGTGGTATTTGCATTTATGTTCCGAGGCGGGAGTGGTTGTAGTTGATTATCAAGATCGAGCTATTGGCAAGATGAGCGAAGCTAAAGACGGTAGTGGAAAATTTACCGAGGTCATACTTCAGCCAGAAGTTACCATCTCCCCAGAGAGTAGTATAGAACGAGCAGAAGAACTACACGAAAAGGCTCATAAATTCTGTTTTATTGCCAATTCCGTCAACTTTCCCGTTCTATGTCAACCATCAATTATTAAAAAATAGAAAAAGGGCAGACAAACGCCCACCCTTATTGTATTGTTGTCGAGCTTAGTTCTATGAATTAGAAATCGCCACTATCAGCTATAAGTAACTCATCACTATCCCAGTTATATTCGCTAATCAAATCGTTGTAGTTGACATCTAAACCAGAACTAGCCGTATGCAATGAAGGAGTAAATTCACCATTGACGGTATTGTAATCACCATCCTCAAATCTAATAACTTCTACATTAGTCAAACTACTTGTGATAGTAGAACTAAATACTTGAGTAAAACCTTCATCCTGTTGCAAAGAAATTTCGTAGTCTGCTCTCAACCCTGAAAAAACGATAAGATCGTCACCATCTCCACCATCAAAAGAGACCTGTGAAACATCAGTACCAGACAAGTCTCGTATCGTTAAAGTATCATCTCCACCAAGACCATTGATTTCAAACTCCTCAACATTATCGGCATCAATGGTAAATGGCCCTAAATTTACGCGTTCAAACAAGGCGCGATCGCCATTGGCTCCTAACTTAAACTCATCTCCAGCTTCAGCTGCGCCATTAATTTCGGCAATATCGTAACCATCATCACCTTCATTAATATCGCTACCATCGCCATTATTCCAGATAAAGCGATCGTCTCCTGCGCCACCAATTTTGTAGTCGTCTCCTGTGTCACCAATAAGTTCATCGTTACCTGCGCCAGCAGTGAGGGTATCATCATCCTCACCACCAAAAGCAACAACATCGACAAAAGTGTGACTAGCATCGAGAATGTCGCTACCTGCACCACCAGTAAAGAAGACTTGTTGGACATCAGTACCAGACAAGTCTTGTACCGTTAAAGTATCATCTCCACCAAGACCATTGATTTCAAACTGCTCGACATTATCGGTATCAACGGTAAATGGCCCTAA
>JASJEI010000225.1 GCA_030064795.1 Pleurocapsa sp. MO_226.B13
TTCTACCAAAGACGGCTTTATTTCGTAAGCTCAAGAGTTTAGAAGTCGATATTTTCTGCTTTTAGTGATGCTGGATCGTAATCGCGATAGAACTTAGCGAAAAAGGGACTGGAGTTTTTTTCTTTATTTTGAGACTGTTTTTGCGTTCTTTCCTCCATAGTCATAACTTGCTTTCCTAGCTGTTTTAGTCCATGAGCAAATATTTGACCGTGACGTTTTTCGTCTTCTGCATGAATGGTTAGTTTTTCTGCAAGCCAGGTATCTCCTTCTGCGGATGCTCTTGCTGCTAGTTTGGTCAAAAATGGTACTGCGCCAGATTCGGCTAACTGGAAACCCGCTAAGGTATTAGGGCGAGTTTGAGGATCGCGCAATCTATTTGCGAAGATATAAGCCGTTGCACCCGAACCAATGGTATTGAGAATAGTAGTAAATAAGCTCATGAAGATTTGAATAATTTGAATAGTTGTCTATTACTGATTAGTTTTATTTTATTCAATGCTTCTTATTTAGGGCGAACTTCAAGATTTTCCATCGAAGCCGATTGGAGTCAAGAGATAGTCGAACTGCGATCGCAATCTTGACGCGAACTAACGTCAATCTGAAAAACATTAAATATTAAATATATATCGACACTTTGAGGTTCTTACAGACAAGCTCGATCGATTCATAATCAGATCTTCGATTGCCTAAATATTGTTTAGAAAAACAAAAGATAGTCAAATAGCGATCGCCAAGGTTCTAATTGAAGAGATCGGACACTATTTAGATGCAGAGGCAAACCCAACCGATACACCAGGGGATGAAGGAGCAATTTTTGCTGCTGCGGTAACTGGAGAAATATTAACCGATCCAGAATTATCTGTTTTAAGATCCGAGAATGATAGTGCAACTGTAACTATTGATGGGTTAAGTATCGCGATCGAACAACAGGATGGCGTTATCTATGTAGATGCTGATGCAACGGGGGAAAACAACGGTACATCCTGGGCAAATGCCTACATCGACTTACAATCAGCTTTAGCCGTTGCTGGGGCTAGCGACCAAATTTGGGTAGAGGTCTTTTTGGACGTACAAATGCTGGTGCTACTCTCACAAATTTGATTGTTCAGAATAACTTTGCTGCTAACAATGGTGGAGGTCTGTCTATAGAAGATGACAATAGCCCTACAATAATCAATGTTATTTTTAGAAATAATTCTGCTGCTAACAATGGTGGTGCTATTTATGCTGACAGAGGTAACAATATTGATGTAACTAGTAGTTTATTTGTCAGCAATCAAAGCTCAGGTGGAGGGGCGATACATCTTAATAACAATACACCTAATTTAAATATTTCAAATAGCACTTTCTACAATAATCAAGGAGGTGTTAGCGATGCAATTTTTGATGATAGTGGCGTAGGAAACTCAACAAATATTGTAAACAACGTTTTTTCTCGGATAAATCTATTATAGCGATCGCCCCTTTCCTTCCAAGTCCTGTGCTAAAGGAAAGGAGCGATCGCAACCAGAGCCACGTAAAGTATTTGTAACATTTAATGCTTTTTACTTGCAGGCTATAAGGTTTTGCGGTCAACCAGGCTGGACTATGCCAGAACTGAAAATACCTGTATTAGATTTATTTGTTTTTTGTCGTTATAAATTGTATTATTTTTTTTTATTCAATATTTTTCTCCATATGGGCATTTATAGAACTAGAACTTTAATTATCTAAAAAATACCGATGTTGTTGTCAAAAACATCGATGCGAACTATTCTCATGAAAATGAAACGTAAAATTTCCCAACTAAGTAAGATAAAACACCCCCAACAATTAAATCAAAAGGGAATATTTTTAGTGCGCTGTGTTCCTACTGGAGATACTTATATTGGTAGTACAAATAGAAGCTTTAGAATTCACTGGAAAGAATTTAGAAAGCAAATGAGAAACTTCCATAATCGAAGGATATCTCAACGGATTAGAAACTTATGGCAGGTATACGGAGATAAAGGTTTTGAGTTTGAAATCCTAGAAGTGACCGTACCAACACCAGAAAAAAAACATCGCTATATTAATTTGTATCGTCCTTCTCTGAATAATTAACTTTGTAAAGTTCCACTTCTTGCTCCGTCTTGACGCTGAGGAAACCGTTGACTCGCAGGCAGTACGTGACCGAAAGTAAGGCGCATAGTTCGCCGCAACTAATCCTTTAGGGCTTTTCCTATAGCCGTACAAAGTTACGTTAGGACATATCATTTATTAGCTCGTAAGTAGCAAGTAGCAAGTAGCAAGTAGCAAGCAGTAATTTGAGAAAGTGTCCTAACCTAAATACGTAATGCTATATATGCCGAGTCATCAATAATTAAACTAAATCCTCTTGAACTGGAGGTCGAGTATTACTATGTAAGAGTTATTTGTGACTGACAAAACTGAATCTTTTGTTGGATCGTGCGAGCGCAGTTCTGGAATGCCAGCGTTTCTGGTTCATTAAGCTGAGTGGAAAGACGACGATGAATACCCTGCCGACCAATAACGCAAGGAACACTCAGGCAGCAGTTGTAAACATCGCAGTAACCATCAATTAAAACAGATACTGGTAGGGTATATCGCAAGTCTTCGACAATACTGCGAACAATCAGTTCTACTGCTAGAGATACGGTGTAATTGGTATAGCCTTTGGTTTGGAAGATTGTCCATGCAGACTGCTTGGCATCCTCCACCATCTGTTGGCGTAAAGGGTTAGCATCAATAAATTCACCACCACACATGGCAGAACTAAGTGCGGCAAACTGCCCGTCTCCGTGTTCCCCCAGTATATAGGCATTGATATCGGCAGGATGGATGCCGAGTTGATTTGCTAGAAGATCGCGAAACCGTGCCGAATCAATTAAAGTGCCAGTTCCAATTACTCGTTGCCAATTAGTCTGCAAGGAGTGTTGATTGGCAATTTGCCAAATCTGGTAAGTCAAGGCATCAACAGGGTTACTGACATTAATCAAGATAGCTTTAGGGCTATGTTTAATCAGAGAAGGAATCAAAGACTGCATAATCTGAGTGTTACCCAAGAGGAGTTCATCGCGACTTGTCATCTCCTTAGTCATGGGAACACTAACAGCAATCACAATAATGTCGGATTCGGCAGTATCTTCCATCTCTCCATCTCGAACCAGAAGCCGATGGGGAGTAAGTGCTACTGCTTGTTGAATATCGATGGCTTCAGCATGGGCAATCTCCCGTGTACGATTATAGAGAACTAGTTCACTTGCCAAACCATCTTTGGCTAGTACAAAGCTGACAGTCGAACCTACTTTACCAATGCCAATGACAGAGATTTTCATGGACTAAAGTCGGCTATAACAATAGTTTTATTCTATCAACTCAGCTTGAATACTTCGATTTAATTAAATTATTAAACCTTAGTTAGATCGCCATGAACGGCCAACCAGATACAGGGAGGATTAGATGATGTATATTCGACGCGATGCTTTTGATGGGCTGGTATAAGAAGATAATTTCCTGCTGTTAGCTTGATTTGCGAACCATCCTCATAAGCTAAAATAGCTTCTCCCTGTAACAGAATCACCCACTCATCTTTATCTTGATCGTACCATTCCCCTGGTGGTGTAGTCTGACCAGTAGAGACAATTCTTTCGATCAGAATATTTTCATTAGCAACTATCGATTCAAATAGCTCTTTGTTGGGTAGAGATGAAGGCAAATCGAAAATATTAGTCATGGAATCTCTGTTTTTGCGATCGTTCTCGATCTTGAAGCCTGAAAAACAAGTTACAAGAAGTTTATTGATTAAGATAATAGTGAGCGATCGATAGTAATTAAACAACTCTCAATTTATGGCAGATTTAAGCGGTGCATGGCGAGGAACATATTGGCAAGGAAAGCAGCCAGTTCGCTTTGAAATGACTTTGATTTTAGAAGGTAATACTCTTTTAGGCAGGATTTTAGACGATAACTATTTAGGAGAAGCATCCTTAGTGGGAGAAGTTAGCGGAGGCACTATTAGCTTTACCAAAACCTATTTTATATCTTCAAGACATTCAGTTTACTACATGGGTAAGATATCTGAAGAAGGAAATAAGATGCAAGGACGGTGGAGAATTAGCTCTTTTTTTGGAAGATGGGAAGCACTGCGGGATGATGAAAATTTGAATCTGGGCAAAATAATTCGCAAGAAAGATAAAGTTTCTATATCTATCTAAATCGCGCAACTTTTAATAGCAAAATAAATATGAAATTCCAAGATATTAATTTGATTGAAAAGTATCATGCTCACGTTTACTTCGATGAGTCTACAGTCGATCTTGCCCAATTATTGTGCGAGGAAGCAGGAAATCGTTTCAATGTAACGGTAGGTAGGATGCACCGTAGACCTATTGGGCCACATCCAAGTTGGAGTTGTCAGCTAGCCTTTGACCGCAGCAATCATACAGAGTTGCTGACCTGGCTGGCTCTAAATAGAAATGGTTTGACAATTTTGATTCATCCTCTATCTGGTAATGACTTAAAAGACCATACCGCTTATGCTTCGTGGATGGGCGAATCCCAGGAGTTAAATCTAGATGTATTTACAAGAAGCTAGGTCTAATGCGATCGCGATAAGAATCCTTGGACTGGGATACAGCCCTCATGGAGATGGTGTCAGACTTCAGGCTTGTCCTGAAGCTACTGTCTGTAAAGTGAGTACCACCTCAGCAGCTTGACAGCTATTGAGAATCCCTCGATAAATCGAGGGAGGATGTCAATAACCAAAAAGCCGTGTAAGTCATGCCCGAATCATCGGGTTGAATCAAGATAAAATGTAATCCTTTAGCTGCTTGTTTTTTTTGTTCGTAACTTCTGGCAATTTCCGCAGCCCGTTCTGATTCAAAAGTATTAAATACCCAGCGATCTACTAAACCCGTTTCTAAAATAAAGCCTCCAGATTTACCGATTTCTGTGGGAATATAGTTAAGATAGGCGGGGTTTTGTTGCTCGATCCAGGTGGCAAGTTGCATCGATTTTCTACCACCATAAACTACTATGCCAGGAATGGGAGTATTGGAGGCAATTCCTAAGTTAATCGGATAAAAAGCTTCTGGTAGACGACAAATAGGAATCGGGCGATCGCGAAATAAATCAACAAGTTGTCCTGCATTGATGTTAGCGATCTGCCACTTGTCTCCCCAAAGATCTTCAGGTAGTGGTTGGGGTACGGGTTTCTCTAGTTTTAGGGGATCGTAGTTAGGATATTTCTCTTTATATCGTTGAGTTAAGACTTTTTTGATCGTAGGAGTGTTTCTGGTAGCTTCGACTTCAATACCTAATTTTTCCGCAGCAGCAGTGATTAAACCCAATGTTTGAGGACGAAATACCTGAATTTTGTCTGGTAATTTATCTCCAGCAATTTGCTTTATTTGTTGGACTAACCATTGAGCGTTTGCTTGTTCGCTATGGCATTGAACGCTATAAACTTTATAAGATATTTTCTCTGGGGTAGAATTGAAGCGATCGCATACTACTAATTCCCATTGTTTTGGTTCGCCTGGTTGAGAGGGAAGATAATAAAAATCAGCTTGCCAAATACTCATAATATTTACTTACCTATTGTTTTAGAAGTGATTCGCGAATCGTCCCTACTGCGATCGCTTTTATTTGTTGATAGTTAATTTTACCGCGATTATTGCGAGGCAAACTATCTACCTCAATCCAGTTTTTTGGTTGTTTGTATTTAGCTAGCTGTAACTTAATTTTCTCTTTAACCAAATTTAAATTAAAGTCCGATTCTAAAGGTACGTATACCGCCGTTACTGCTTGTCCCCAATGGCGATCACTTATCCCCACTACACAAACATCTCGGACTAAGTTAGTGGCTAAAATCACTGCTTCTACTTCTGTGGGAAAGACATTTTCTCCCCCAGTAATAATCTTTTGGCTATTTCTACCAATTAAATATAAGTACCCCTCATCATCAACATAACCTAAATCGTCGGTAATAAAGCTATGAGATTTTGAAAAAACCTGGGGATAGTATCCCAAACAGAGAGAATTACAACTAATATTAATTAGACCAATATTATTATTTTTATCTCGATGATTTTCTGATTTAATTACGATTTTGGCATGAGGTAAAACCCTTCCGCTACTATCATTACCAGCTAAAAAATCTTGAGGTTTTAGGGTGACAATTTGCGATGCAGTTTCTGTCATACCATAGGTGGGTGCGAGGGGAAGCCGATATTTTATCGCTCGTTCTAAAAGCGATCGCGATGCTGGTGCGCCACCTAGTAATATTGTTTTGAATTTTGCTAGCCAGTCAGGTATTGATTCGATTAATTGCTGTAGTTGAGTAGGTACTAAAGAAATAAAATAGTCTTGTTTATTGAATATAATCTGTTGATTTTTAACTATGTTATAGGAACAGATAATTAAATTTCCCTGAGTTATAAAAGAACGCATAAATTGCATCAAACCACTAACATGATATAAGGGTAAGGTGCAAAAGGAATTAATCTCTTGGCAATCAAAATAATTTTGAAAACCTATTACCGATGCACTCAAGGTTGACCAAGTATGCATGGCAAATTTAATTTTTCCCGAACTTCCCCCAGTGGGAATCATGATTAAAGCTTGAGGAAAGTCTGCTTTTTGTTTAATAGCTCGTGGATCTATATTTTGTTTAGTAATTAACTTCTTAGTTTCTGACTCGCCAAATAGTAAATCGGGTTGTACTAATTTTAATACTTGCTGCCATTCTTGTTGTTGCCAGTTAGGATCGCCCAGAAATAGATCCGCCTCTGTAATTACTCCTGCTAAAAACCCAGCCAAGAATTTTATTGGCTCGGATTCTACGATGATTATTTTATGTTTCCCAGAAGTACTATTTCTTGAAGATGATATTTGTTTTAATCTAGCCTTGGTTAACTGAAATAGATTTTTAGAACTGTCTTTTTTATTGATTGAATTATTTACTAGGTTTTCTCGATAATGCCACAGCCAGCTTTTCCTACTGCATGATTCTAAGTCAGATAACAAATCTAATCTCATTTAATAGCTCGTATTTCTCTCTCTGCAATCTATTAATACCATTTCTCCTTTGGCTAGTTCTATCAAGCTTTCTAGCCAAGTCAGAGCGCGATCGCTTTTTAACGAAATCCTCAACACGTTTCATGGTAAGGATTATACCCGTTTAACTGTCTTTTATGCTTATTTTTGCGTGATACCTCATAACCAATTTCCTACCAAAATAAAAGAAGCCCAATGATAAGGACGATTGTAATCTGTATCTGAATACTGACGTAAAAAAGCAAGTTGTGCTTGACGCAATGCTTCTGCTTTAGTTATCTGAGGATTTCTCAGTTGTTGATAAAATTGAATCATAAATTCGGCAGTAGAAGCATCATTGATTTGCCAGAGAGTAGCTAAAGTACTGCGGGTTCCAGCCCTAATCGCAATTCCTGCCAATCCTAAAGCAGCTCGTTTATCGCCAGCAGCAGTTTCACAGGCACTTAAAACCAGTAGTTCAATGGGAGTTGCGGACTGTTCTCCTCTAACTCGTAACAAATTATCTAAATCTTTAACTTTAATACGTTCTTGCCAATCGAGTAAATAAGTTTGTTCGGGATTGGAACTAAAAGTGCCGTGAGTAGCTATGTGCAGGATATTAAAAGGAACTGAATTAATCAGATTTTTCAGGTTTTGCTGAAGAAAGTTTTGCTGGACTAACTTTTGATGATTATTAATTTGTTGGGCAACTTCGGCTAATTCTAGCTCAACATTATCTATGGGACTTAATCCTTCTGCTTGAAAACTAGGAGCGTCAGTTGCTCCTGCTAATAATACATTTAACTTTTCTGACAGCAAAGATTGTGGTTCTAACAACTGTAAACCAGGCGTAACGGCGATCGCATACTTTTCTATTAGATAGCGTTTTCCGTCGTAGAGGGCTGCCATTGGTAAATTTCTTAACGAACCATCCAAAACAAACACCAAAGTTTTTATCTTATTTTCTAAATCGGTTGCCAATGGTTTAACTAACCAGTCATAAATTTGTTGCGATTCTTGTTTTACCTGATTTAAACTGGTACTTCTTCTCGTCAAGGAGCGACGTAATTGTTGAACTGCTCGATCTACTTGAGTTTCAGAAACATCTCGATTAGCATAATGATGCAGGTTATTTGCCCCAGGTAATTTAACAATAATCTCCAGACGATTTTCTAAGATAATGGGATAGATAACTGCCGCAGAAGCGTCTAAATTGTCAATATCTACTTTTTCTGGTTGGGCGCAAGCATCTCGGAAAAAATTATCTATTTCGGCAAGTTGGAGTGCTTCGATAACATTACGAGCTTGAATTAAATTCTCTTTACTTGGTTGAGGAGAACCTAAAAGTAAATCTACTAACTGCCGATAAACTGGTTCTACGCTTTCGCGAAAGGAAAATTGAACTTCTGGATTGAGGACAACTAAATCGCTGCGTAATTCATTGAGAGTGTTAAAGGCTTGAGTGTAATAGTTAAGTACTTCTGTATTAACTTTATCTGGTGTTTGTCGTGTGCGATGCTGAATAATACGTCCCATTTGCCATTGCCACCTGTAGGTAATATCTGGTGCATTAATAGTTTGAGCGATTAATAAAGCTGAGAAAGTAAACTTTTCTGCTTGCAACCAATCTGCTTGTTGTTCGTAAAATTCGCCCAAAGTTCCCAGGGCATAGGATTCTGCTTTTTTATCATCTAGTTTTTTAGCCTGCTCGCCAGCTTGATTTAATATTTGAGCAATATTTGCCATCTTAGTTTTATTTTCTTGGCTATGCTCCAGCTTCATCAAACTCTGAGCAAAATTGACACTGGCATAGATAGATGGACGACTGACGGGTAATTGAGGGAGAAGGGAATTGATTTCTGGTAATAACATCTCAGCAGAATTGTATCGATCCGTAGGGGACGCGGTAGCGTAATCGCGTTCGAGTAACAGACTGAACTGATTTAATCTTGCTTGAATTTGAATGAGGGGAAAATTGGTAGTTGCTGCTGCTTGTTGATAGTGAGCTAAAGCTGCCTGATGGTAAGATTCTGCTAGTTGTGGGTTTTTGCGCTCTTCTTCTCTTCGAGCTAAAGTTCTTTCGGTGTTAGCTAAACTGAATAATATTTGGCTTTTATGTTGAGGCGATTCACTTAATAATGCAGATCGCGTAGCAGCTAATTTCTCTAGCATTGCCAAGCTTCGCTCTAAAATTTCTTGGGAACGGTCTAAATCTCCTCCTTGTCTGTGAATATTCCCCAAATTATTCCAGCTTTTGACTTTAAGTAGAGAATCTGGTTCTGTCTCTAGCTTATTTTCTATCTGAGTGAATAGTTTTTGAGATCGACGATAAAACCCTAAATTTTGCAATGCTTGGGCTTGATTGATCTGGCTGCCGATTACACCTATCTTATCTTCAGCTTGCTGATACAATAATTCAGTTTTTTCAAAATTTTCTAAGGCTTGCTCCGTTTTTCCTCTTGCCAACAGTAAACGTCCCTGACGATTTAAAACTTGAGCGCGAACTCGATTATTTTGCTCTTTTGGGGTCAAAGTTTCAAGTAAAGACAAACTAGAAGCGATCGCCTTTTCTGCTTGCTGTAACTCTCCTAGTTCTTGATAAGCTAATGATAGAAAACTCAGAGTTTGTGCTTGCTTAATTACATCTCGATTTGCTACATATATTTGCGTTGCTTGTTGTAATGCTTTGACAGCATCAGTAAACTGTCCTGAATGGTAATATTGTTTTCCAGCTTGGACTAATGAGTTCGGAGTTCGGAGTTTGGAGTTCGGAGTTTGGAGTTCGGAGTTGTTCTGATTAATTGGTTGCTTGGCGTTAACGGTCAACCATCCATTAAGACTAAGACTTAGAATTAAGCCCAAAATCGCGAGATGCCTTCGGCAACACTTCGCGATCGCTATCAATCTACCAAGACGTTTCATTGTTTCACTTCGTCTAATAACTGACAATTTGGTGGCAAGAAGGAAGAACTTCGGGAAACTGACTTAACTGGTTGAGCAGAGAGAACGATATTACCATTGGGTGCAATAAACCAGCTTTGAGCTTCAATGATTTGATGAGAATCATCGTAATTTTCTTCTAAAAGCGATCGCGTTTGAGATGATTGAGGCGATCGTTGATGATTGGATTCACTATTTACTACCATGCGCCAATCTTCCCAACCAGCATCAGTATTGAGAGTATCTTGGGGAGAAGGAGATAAGCCACCTTTACCAGTAATAATAAATTCGCCTTCTTGACCAGCCGAACAAAGATTCCGATTGATTAATTTACTGACATCAACAATTTCTATGGGCAACGCGATCGATTCTTGACCAGGCTCAAGTCCTGAAGTGTTAATGTTGACAGTACCATCGAAACCAAACTCAGAGCTAGCGGTAATGTCACTTAAATTAGAATTTTCTTGCAGTGCAAAGCCAAAGATATTTTCAGTATCGATTTGAATATTACCGCCATCCCCTGCAAAAGCATTAGCAGTAATATCGCTATTTTCTTGGGGAAAAGCCACAATTAAATCAGCAGCAATATTGATATCGCCACCATCTCCGCCAGCTTGAGCAGTACCAGCAGTAGTGGAGATTTGGCTTTGATTGCGCAACAGCAATAAGTCCTGCATCTGTAGCGCAATGTCGCCCCCTGTGTTGCTAGCGGTTTGAGCAGAGATGGAGGCTCCATTGTCGAGGGTGAGAGAATCTGCCTGAAGGAAGATGTTGCCCCCTGTTCCCTCTCCCTGGCTATTGACAGAGATAGTCGCGCCATCCCGAATGACCACGATTCTGGGGTCAATGAAAATACTGCCGCCTTGACCGCTAGAACCGACAGTGGTGCTGGCAAATAGTCCACTGTCAGCCTCGGTTAGGATAATGCTGTCAGTTACTTTCAGGGTGATATCCCCCGCATTAAAGCTGCCTGATGTACTCGTGAGCAGTTGCCCGCCATTGGTGGCTTCAAGGGTGTTCGCGGTGACGGCAATGCTGCCTGCTTTACCTTCTCCCAAAGTACTGGCAGACACTTGAGCTCCATTGGTAACAGACAGAGAGCCTGTACTAATCTCCACACCTCCGGCGTTTCCTACTGCCCTAGGCTGTACTTTGCTTAATGCACCACCGGACCCGAATCGGCTAGATTCCCCTTCAAACACCACAGAGTCGGCGGCATGAATCGTCACACTGCCGGCATTCCCCTCTCCTCTGGTACTGGCAGACACTTGAGCGCCATTGGTAACAGAAAGGGAGCCAGTGGTAATTGAGATACTCCCCGCGTTGCCCCTTGCGAGGGGGTCTACTAAGCTGAATGCACCACTGTTCAATCCAATGCTAGTTTCCCCATCAAACAAGACCTTCTCGCTGGCAGTAAGGGTCATACTACCAGCATTTCCCTCTCCAATGGTACTGACAGACAATTCAGCTCCATTGGTGACTTCAAGAGAGCTAGTAGTAATTGAGATACCCCCCGCGTTACCTCTTCCCCTAGGACGCACTTGGCTAAATGCACCACTGCCTTCTCCATCGATATCTTCCCCATCAAACACGACAGACTCCGTGGCTTGAATCGTCACTATGCCGGCATTGCCCTCTCCATTGGTACTGGCAGACAGTATAGCTCCATTGAGTACTTTCAGGGAGCCAGTAGTAATTGAGATATTCCCCGCGTTGCCCCTTGCCCCAAAACTCAATCGGCTGAATGCACCACCCGGACCAAATAATTGCTTGCCAGCCCCATCAAACAAGACGGTATCGGTGGCATTAATCTTCACACTGCCGGCATTCCCCTCTCCTTCTGTAAAAGTCGCCACTTGAGCTCCATTGGTAACAGCAAGGTAAACAGTTGTAATGTCTATATTGCCTGCGTTACCCCTTCCTTGAGTTTGAGTAAACAGGCCACTGGAAGTACCATCAACAGGATCAAAGCCAATCACTTGCACTGATTCGGAGGCATTCACCGTTAAGTCTCCCCCGTCTCTATCGCCCCTATTAGTAGCTGTAATCTGAGCCCCTTCCAGAAGCTGCAATTGACTGGTTATAATCGTTACGTTTCCACCCTTTCCCGTTACTAAAGTTTGGTCGTCCAAGGGACTGCGAAACAAGCGACTGCCAAAAGAAGAACCTGTGTTGCTTTGTATACTACTACTAAAACTACCATTATCAAAGGGAAGAGATCCTGTAGCACCAATTATTTGGACTGATTCTGAGGCGTTTACGGTTAAATTTCCTCCATTCCCCTGACTGAAAGTACCAGCTAAGACTCTTGCTCCATTTTCGACTCGCAAATGTTTGGTAGTAATTGTCAGGTCTCCCGCATCTCCTGTTCCTCCAGTTTGAGTAAACAAACCGCTAGATAGTAGCTTGTCAGCTGTAGTCCCAGTAAGTTCGACTGATTCCGAGGCATTTACTACCAACCCTTGTCCAGCCTTCGCTCCCAGAGTGGTAGCTGCTATCTGGGAACCATCACTAAGCTTCACCTGCCTACCCCATACTGCGATTGCACCACCACCCTCACCACTGGTGTTGACAAAAGCTTCATTGGTAAGTGATATATCTGCTCGCGCTATATCTTCGGGAAAACTTAAATTCAGGTTGCTTCCATCAACATTTAGCCCTATCGTTCCTGAGCCAGCGACTCCTGCTAATTCCACTTGCCCTCCTGGAGCGTGCAACCCTCCTCCATCTATGGCAATGTCTCCACCCACCAGCAGCAAACTCTGACCATCAGGCACTCGCAAACCAGATAGAGGCTCTCCTAATAGATCTACTCCTGCTGGTGCAGTTGACCTATTTTCAATCCGTCCTGGGTTAATTTGATTGAAGAAAAAAGCAGAGGGTTTAATTGTTAATAACGGTGGTTGTTCTGGTTCAGTGGCACTAAAAAAACCGCGATCGCCAAATTGAATGGCATTAGCCGTACTCGCTGCAAACGAACCTCCCACATCTAAACTGGCATTTTCGCCAAAAATAATGCCATTAGGATTAATCAAAAATAGATTGGCATTACCATTAACCCCCAAGGTTCCGAAAATCTCTGAAAGATTACTGCCCGTTACTCGACTAAAAATATTAGTAATTCCTGCTGGATTAGCAAAATAAACCCGTTGTAAATCTCCGATATTGAATTCTTGGAAACTGTGAAACAGATTACTATCTCTGATAGCACCACCATCAATGCGATCGGCGGTTCGTCCTTTTATTTCTACATTAGGTGTGACAACTGAGGCTTCATTACCCAAACTATTATCGGGAATAATCTGAGCTATAGCGCGATCGCCATTGCCAGCAAATAATACTAGCTCTGTTAAGAAAGCGAGCTTGGCTAAAATACCAGATAATACGAATTTCAAGTCATGGTGATTCCAGTATTGAGTCATGTTGTTAATTTTCGATTCTTATCTATTCACGTTCTCTCAGCAATCAACAATCGAATGGATCTAACCAAGAATCTTGAGATTGTACATTAGTTGGTTGGGCAGTAAGAACGATCTTACCATTGGGAGCTTTGTACCAACCCTGAGCTTCAATAATTGTTGGAAAATTATCTCGATTTTTGGGAGTTACTTCTTTTCTGGGTGCAATTGCTTGTTGATTATTTCCTTGATTATCTTCTGTGATGCGCCAATCTTCCCAGCCCGCATCGGTGTCAAGAGGATCTTTTGGAGAAGGAGATAAACCACCTTTACCAGTAATAATAAATTCGTCCTTTTGCTCAGACGAACAAAGATTGCGATCGATTAATTTACTGACATCAACAATTTCTATCGGTAACGCGATCGATTCTTGACCAGGCTCAAGTCCTGAAGTGTTAATGTTGACAGTACCATCTAGACCAAATTGAGAGCTAGCGGTAATGTCACTTAAGTTAGGATTTGCTTGCAACTCAAATCCAAAGATATTTTCAGTATTAATTTGGATATTACCACCCTTACCTTCAAAAGCATTAGCAGTAATATCGCTATTTTCTTGAGGAAAAGAAACAATCAAATCGGCAGCAATGTTGATATCGCCACCATCTCCCCCTGATTCAGCAGTGCCAGCAGTAGTAGAGATTTGGCTACCGCGACGCAGTAGCAATAAGTCCTGAACTTTCAAGGTAATATCGCCTCCATTACCCGAACTGGTTGTGGCAGAGATCGCTCCTTGATTATCTAGCAGAATAGAACCAGCTGTAATTTCAAGTTGACCAGCATCTCCTGGCTGAGAATTTGAGTCTGGAAGGTTTTCTAAACTGCTGACACTAACTTGAGCCCTATCCTGGATAGTCAATTGACCCGTGTTAATAGTCAAATTACCTCCATTACCTGTACCGACGACAACTACCCCCCTTCTAATTGCTTCTAGTCGTCCACCAGTTTCAGCAACTAACCTGCTAGGTTGACCATTCTCTGAAGTTCCAATTAAGAAGATGGATTCAGTTGCATTGATATTGACATCGCCTCCATCACCTTCACCAAAGGTAGAAGCTGAAACCTCTGCGCCGTCTCGAACCATCAATCGTTTCGTGTTAATGTTTAAATTTCCTGCTTTTCCCGAGCCTCGTGTCTGCACCGATAATCCACCAGGACGTTGTCTGTTAGGTAAGAAACCACTCAACTCTACTGACTCAGAAGCATTGACGATAATATTTCCTCCTCCAGGCTTATCTATAGTAGATGCTGAAATCCTCGCCCCATCTCGAACAATTAAGTGTTTGGTGTTGAGAATCAAGTTTCCAGCTTCTCCTTCTCCTCTGGCATCACTTTCCAATTGACTCGGTCTTTCCCTTTGCATTGAGTTTTGACTCTGACCACCAATAGAGAAGCCAGTTACTTCTATCAAGTCAGCAGCATTAACCTCAATCCCACTACTATTTCCCTGACTTTCTTCTGTGGTAGAGGCTGATATTTGCGAACCACCTCGAACAAGAAGCTGCCTAGTCTGAAGAGAAATTCTTTTGCCATTTAAATTTCCCAGAGTGTTGGCAATAATTTCTGATTCATTATCTAGGGTAATATGCTGACCCTGAATCTTCACGAAACCACCACCCTGCCCGCTAACATCTACTTGCGCTCGATTAATCAAGGATATATCAGCTAAGTTTAAACTTTCAGGAACAGTTACGCTCAGGTTATTGCCATCAAGATTAAGCCCTACAGTTCCAGAGTTAGCAATTCCTACTAATTCCACTTGACCTTCTAAAGCATTTAATCCTCCGCCATCTAAAACAATATCTCCTCCCACCAATAGTAAGCTTCGACCGTCAGGAACTCTTAAACCGAATAAAGGCTCGTCTGCTAAATTAACTCCTGCTGATGCGGTTGCTCGATTGGTAATTTTTGCTGTCTGAATTTGATTTAAAAAAAAGGCAGAAGGATTCACTGTTAGTAACGGTGGTTGTTCTGGATCGGTGGCACTAAAAAAACCGCGATCGCCGAACTGGATAGCATTAGCCGTACTCGCTGCAAATGAACCTCCCACATCTAAACTGGCATTTTCGCCAAAAATAATCCCGTTGGGATTGAGCAAAAAAAGATTGGCATTGCCATTAACCCCCAAGGTTCCCAAAATCTCTGAAAGATTACTGCCCGTTACTCGACTAAAAATATTAGTAATTCCTTCTGGATTAGCAAAATATACCCGTTGCAAATCTCCAATATTAAATTCTTGAAAACTGTGAAACAGATTACTATCTCTGATTGCACCACCATCAATACGCTCGGCGGTTCGTCCTTTAATTTCTACATTAGGTGTTACAACTGAAGCTTCTGCACCCAAACTATCATCAGGAATAATTTGAGCTATAGCGCGATCGCTCCATCCAGCAAATAATACTAGCTCTGTTAAGAGAGCGAGCTTGGCTAAAATACCAGATAATAAGAATTTAAAGTAATGGTGATTCCAGTATTGAGTCATGTTGTTAATTTTCGATGCCGATCAATTCACTTCTCTCAG
>JASJEI010000226.1 GCA_030064795.1 Pleurocapsa sp. MO_226.B13
CTTTAAACAGTGTTTAGCTGTGTAATAGGGATTGTCATATTCAGTTGACACGAGCAGTTTCACCAAGCCTGCGATCGCCGTTTGATTGCCCGTGCCAATTTTCTCTAAGCTGTCAGCCGCTCGGAAAAGGATATCTTCATATTCAGTTGAATCGAGCAGTTCCACTAAAGCCGCGATCACCGTTTCATTGCCCGTACCGATGTTCACTAAGCTCTCAGCTGCTCGAATACGGGTCCAAGGCCAAGGGTCATCTTGAGTTGACCCGAGCAGTTTCTCTAATGCCGCGATCGCTGTTTGATTGCCTGGTTCTATTATTTCCCTTAGGCTTTCATGTAGTCTTTCAAGCACTTGCTCATCGGTATCTTCATCATCTTCATCTTGAGTTGACCAGCACAGTTGCTCAAAAGCAGTTGGCTTGAGTAGTTCCACCAAAGCTGTGATCGCCGTTTCATTGCCTGGGTCTATTTTCCCTAAGCTTTTAGCCGCTTGCCAACGTGTGTCTGCATCTTGAGTTGACCCGAGCAGTTCCACTAACCTCGCGATCGCCCTTTCATTGCCCGTGCCGATGTTCACTAAGCTCTCAGCCGCTCGAATACGGGTATATTCATCTTCAGTGGACCCGAGCAGTTTCACTAAAGCCGCGATCGCTCTTGTTCGCTCCGTTTCTTGCAGTGCTTCTTGCGCTCCCTTTTGAATCAGATAGAGAAATTTCTGCCTCTCCCCTTTTTCGTCTAAATAACCAATATCCCACTTAACGATTTGTTCCACTATTTCATCTGCTCTGGAACAATCTCTAAATTCGGCAATTCCCGCAGCAGCTAAAAAATAAGCTTGATACTCATAAAAACCTTTGTCTACTTGAGCTTGACTGAGCCATTCTCCACATCCATCCTCAAAATCAACCAACGCCTTAATAAATGACTCCTTCTGCTGCCTTAGTTTATCTTCTGGTCGTCCTAACCAGAGCAACATCGGCTCTTTCCACTGCGGCTCAAAGATGCGGTAAGTTCCCTGACTGGGATTTTTCGGAATGTGGTTGAGAAAGAAGTGCCAGTCATCAATAGCTTTAGCAGCAAAATACTCCTGAAATGTAGGATGGTAAAAAGCGTATACTTCTTCCTCGTTCTCCATATCTCTATCTACTAAATTCAGCCAACCAAAATCACAAGCCAACTGAAATAGCGATATATCTTTCTTATTCGCCATCTCTTGGGAAGATAACTTCATCTGCTGGCGACAGAAATTCTTCGGCAACCTAAATCTATTTGGGCTTTCAATCGCTTCTTTTGCTAGTTGACCCAGAGCTATATTCAACTCATCAATTAAATCGTCTTTCTCATCATCCCTCAATGAGCATGGATGATACTGAGTCGCGAACTTAACAAAAGGGAAATATTCGCGGTTTTCATTCGCGAAATAGATTGGATTTAGTTTGAGCTAATCAGGAGCTAACTTGGCAAAAGAAGAAATACGAGTTTTAGCCAATGGTACACCTTCAAACCAAGCGAATAGACGAATCGCATTCATCGCCGTTGCTGTCAGGATGTGTTGTAAATGAACTTTGTTCAAACCCACGTAACGGCATTCTCGCCAACCAAAACCACGAACCCCTTGAGAAATCGTACCTTCAACTCCTGCACGTTGATTGTATTGTTTTAACCATCTTTTATTTGTTTGCTGTTTTCGTCTTCTAGTTATAGCTTGATGTTCATCTTGAGGACGTAAAGTAAGTTTTCTCGGTTCGGTGGGAGAACGGGTACACAAAGAGCGACTGGAACAGCTTAGACAAGTAGCTCTGGGAAATTTAACGCTAATCACTCTGTTGCCCCATTGATCCAGGTGAGTCGTCCATTTTTGACTACTCTTTTGACCTTGAGGACAAGTAACCTGCTTCTTCTTCCAGTTGATTTTGAAACGACTCAAATCGTAACCATCAGGGAGCTTGGACTGCCAACTAACATTTTCACGGACTGGCCCCATCAGTTCGAGATCATATTGTTGCTTACTCTCAACCAATAAAGTGCCGTCAACATAACCAGCATCAACCAAGTGTTCAGCAGGTAATAATTCTTTGTTCGCTAGAGATTGATGAATCGAATCAGTTTGGTCTACATCGGCTAAATGTGCCTCTGTAGTTTGAACATTGGTAATCAGATGAACTCGATTTTTCTCACAAGTTTCAGTTAAATGTACCTTGTAGCCCAACCAAGTGGTATGACGCTTGTTACCATAACGAGCTTCAGTATCATAAGGGGAATTACTTCTTATTCCAGCTGGGGGTAAATCTTTATGACTGCGCCAATGAAGCTGACCATTATCAATCCAGTATTGGTGTACCCAAGCCATTCTCAGAGTTTCTACGGCTGGAATCTCCTTCAACCACTGAGATGTAGTCGGCTCATCATAAATAGCCTCTAAAATTTTCATCCCATCTCGTCCAATATTCGCTGCATATTGGTTACGAGCTTCTGTTCCTCTAGGCAGTCGAGATTCTTCAACAGGCTTGCTGTAACGGTCAAACCAATCTTTTTCTACCACATTTGATAACCAACTGGGAGCAACTACTGCCAAAGCATTTAAAGCCGCTCTTAGAGTTTCGCCCACAAACTCCAGCCGATTGAGATTACGAATCGCAGCTAAAATATGAGTCGAGTCAGTTCGAGCTTTTCCCTTGGCTTTCAGCAGTTCTAGTTGTTGACAGCGTTCTAAAAGTTTATCTAGTAAGAGCTTTTCTTTGCTTCCATTCAGTAATCGAGAGCGAAACAAACTCAAAACTGAAAAATCAAAACCTGGGTCGTTCAATTCCAATCCTAGAGCATATTTCCAGTCTATACGGGCAGCTACTGCTTCAGCGGCACCTCGAGCGGATAAATTAGCCATATACTGCATGAGGCATACTAAAGCTAAATGCCAAGGTCGCAGGGCTGGTTGACCTTCTATGGAATAGAGTTCGGCAAAATCGGAGTCATTATAAAATGTTCCCAATTCATCTCGTAGGGTCATGTAAACATTCCCTTTGGGAAAAGCTTGGTGTGCTACTTCTCTTGTCAGGCGTGGGATAGGTTTAATCGATTGAGGATGTAGAGCCATAATCAAATCGCCTCAATTGGTTCGTGGTTATCTGTTAAATTTAGTCTATCTTTCGCGAACCCTAATCGCGAAGGGGGTGCAATTAAATTAACACTTTTCTTTTCTGCTAGAATCAGATGTCTCCGAATCAACCACAAGACCAAATAGAGCGAATTGACCGAATCCAAAACGCCATCGCTACTCTTGAAAAGCAAAAAGAGCTGATCTTTGCTACTGGTGAAGTTGCTCCTCGCTCAGCTGTAGTTTCTCGTTATCAAGTGCGACAACAGCAAAAGATTTATTGGTACTATAAACTTCAAGCGGACAAACCAACTTTTCCCAAAGCTCACGATGCTAAGGCTTTGAGTAAGTACAAACATTTAGGAAAAGCTGGGAGTGAAGCTCATATTACCGCAGTTATGCAAGTGGTAAGGAGAGCTCAAATTGATGAAATTCAACGTACTATTGATACTTTGGTTCAAAATTTATTAGATGTTGGTTATGACGAGCAACCACAACAAAAATAATTAATCTAACTATTCGCGAATCAAAACCGCGAAATAAACTCGGACTAATCAGGGGCTAACTTGGCAAAAGAAGAAACACGAGTTTTAGCTAATGGTACGCCTTCAAACCACGCAAACAGACGAATCGCAGCCAGTATATGAGTCGAGTCAGTACGAGCTTTTCCTCTTGGTTTCAATAATTTTAATTCTTGGCATCGCTCTTTGAGTTTATCTAATATCAGCTTTTCTTGACCTCCACTAAGTAATCGAGAGCGAAATAAGCTCAAAACTGAAAAATCGAAACCAGGGTCATTCAATTCTAGCCCTAGAGCATATTTCCAATCAATACGAGCAGCCACAGCCTCTGCTGCACTTCTATCTGATCAATCAGCCATATACTGCATTACACAGACCAAAGCTAAATTCCCAGGATGTAGAGCGGGTTGACCTTCAGAGGAATAAAGTTCGCTAAAATCGGCATCTTGATAAATCACACCCAATTCATCCCTTAAGTTCATATAAACATTTCCTTGAGGAAAGACTTGGTGTGCTATTTCTCTAGTTAGAGTCGGAATAGATTTAAGTGATTGAGAATGCAGAACCATAATCTTTTGCTACTCTTATAATCCTAATAACACTTGTTGTTATCTGTTAGACTTAGGTTATCTTTCGCGATAAGCATTCGCGAATTATGTTCCAATTTTATTAATATTTCTCCTCAGTTTTTGTCGATGAATAAAAATCGCTCATCACAAGATAAATTAGAACGTATTGATCGAATCACCGTAGCGATTGCTGCTTTGGAGAAACAAAAAAGGACTATCAAAGCGACTGGAGAGGTTGCTCCAAATGGTTGTGTGGTTTCTCGTTATCAAGTGCGACAACAGCAGAAAATTTATTGGTATTACAAATTTCAAGCCCAAAAGCCTACTTTTCCCAAAGCTAGCGAGACTAAGGCTTTGAGTAAGTATAAGCATTTAGGAAAAGTTGGAAGTGAAGCTCATATTACCGCAGTTATGCAGGTGATAAGACGCGCTCAAATTGATGAAATACAACGTAATATTGATACTTTGACTCAAGCCTTATTGGATGTTGGTTATGATGATGAACCAAAAAAGAAATAATTAGGGTTTGCTGAAAAAGTCAGCGGAAAAATTGACAATAATCAGCTTGTTTAAAAGATAAGTTTTTCTGTTGACAACTACGATGTAATATCAATTTTAGCAATAGAAAAATCAATGGCGAAGCCTAATTTGTATCTAGTCAGAAATAAAGACAAAAAAAGACAGTTAACCTGCAACAGCTGGGTGGAAAGATTGATTACTAAAAAGGTAATTGCAATAGAACTTTCTGATGTTTCAGGAAGTTTTGTCATGATACAATTAAGTCCATAACGTCTCTTAGCCTGACCGAATTTGCCTTCAATAGCATTACGAAATCTTTCATCATCTTGAGCTTGCTTTTTAGTTGATTGGCTCACATTTTTAGTCGGTCTTCCTAACGGTGGTCCACTAATTCTAATTCCTTTATTCTTACCCCAAGCCCGATTCTCGCGCTTTTCGATAAATTCTATCTACATGAACTGAAGAAGGATAATATCCCGTGAATTTTTTATAGGCTTCTACTTGTATTTTTAAATCCCCTGATTCATTAAAGTTATCCCAACTTAAATGGTCTAAGAAAACATAGTTGTCAAAACAGCTTACTGAGATTTTTGCCCCGAATTCCACAGCTTTTCCTGCTTTTCCTCTCACTATAGGTCGGATATGAGGTTGAGTTATACTAACAATTCTATCAGCCCGTTCCCTGGATTTTAAATCCAGGGCTTGCGGGCTGACGCATTCCGCGTCGTCAATTCTCTTCGATTCATTTTCATACATCCACAATTGTTGGCGATAAACTTCGGTTATTACCAACAACATCTTATATTTTGTTGCACTTAGGCTACTTAACTTTGCTCCTGATTTTATTAGCTTTTCTATGTGGTCGAGATTTCTTTTGATATATTGTAGTTGTTTGACAATAGCCTCCCTTCTCTCTTTTCGAGATACACGGCGTTTTTTAGCTACTTTCAAATAAGCTTTATCAGCTTTCTTTCTATAAGTTCTTGGTTTTTTAGCTCGCTTTGTTTGACAAGTTTTATAAAGATAATCTATGATTTTTTCAGTTTGTCTTCTGGCTTGATTTAATATTCCTCAATCATTGGGGTAAGTTATGTCAGCAGGCGCAGCAGTAGCATCTAATATTAGCTTTCCTTTATTTTGGGTTTCTTCAAGTTCTGATTCTTCGTTTTTTTTTCTGATTCTGATTCTTCGTTTTTTTGGGTGAAATCTTTCACCATATATGAATTAATTTGCTTGACCAAATTCATCCCTATTCTTTCTCGAAAATAAACCATCATAGATGCTTCAAATGGGGCTTCATTGCTATAATCTGACCTCCCTAAAAAATACTGTAGATAAGGGTTCTCTTTAATTTGTTCTACGGTTTCTCTATCGGAAGTCCCCAGTTTTTCTTTAATAATTAATGCTCCTAATGCCATGGGAAAAGGTTTGGCGCTTCGCACCCCGAGAGAAATCCTAGACAATCATATCAAGCCTTCAAAGACCATTAATTGTCGGCATCCACAGATAACTTAATAACAAGGCTTGATATGATTGTCATAGATTCTTGTAGCCCATTCTTTCTGAAAATTTTTCGGCATATTCTGCTTCAAATTCTAACCAGGGAATCAATTCCGCCATGATTACCCACCGATTATCTGGGGACAGCTTTCCCGAAAAGGGCATTTCAAAGTTTTTTGGGGTCAGCTCAGACTGAGTAGCTTTACGGTACATTTGTTCTTGCTAGTTAAGTGCAAGGGGGTTTTACCAATTTTAAGGCTTTTCCGCCCCCTAAACCTAACTTTTTGGTCACGCCATAATGGCTGTAACCTTCTTTCTCTAAACGTTTTGACTTATAAAAGCTAACCCTAACTAAACTCTGGCTGAAATTTATCTTATATGCACTGACAGTTGCCGTTGCTGGCTATGTTATTGCTAATTCAGGAGTTTCTATTGCAGCCCAAACTGGTCTGTCAGAATCGGTAGTTGGCGGTTTGTTTACAGCGGTTTCTACTTCTCTGCCAGAATTAGTGACTACAATTGCAGCAGTGCGACAAGGAGCTTTAACCTTGGGTGTTGGCGGTGTGATTGGAGGCAATTGCTTCGATTTACTACTGCTAGCTTTTTCCGATCTTGCCTATCGTCAAGGTTCAATCTATACGGCGATCGCCAATCGTCAGATCTTTGTCATGGCATTGACCATGCTGATGACGGGAATCTTACTACTAGGACTGCTGGAAAGAGAGAAACACGGTATGGGCAATATTGGCTTTGAAAGCGTCTTGATTTTGCTCATTTATGGCGGTGGAATAGCGATGCTATTTGTTTGAGATCGTCTTTGGTTATTCCAAAGTAATACTCGATCTATTAGGATCTTGGGGCATAAAAGTGCGATCGCTCGGTAGCGGAGTTACGGGTTCGGTTAAAGTAAATTTACCCGATTCAATCCACTGTTTTAACTCGCGAGCGACTTGAAGCGAACGATATTTACTGGCTAAGGGGGCGACTCTCACCGATTTACCATCGATAGTTACGCGACCTTTTTGTAGTTGTTCGTAGCTAACCAAACCGAAGGTGGGACGGACTCGACGGGGGATAGAAAAATCAATTACAGGAGCAACAATCTCTCGATCTGCTACTGCACAATTATGGATTACTTTTTCAGTTAACACTGGTAAGGCTATTCCCACACCTAGCATCAATGAAGGGCCGTAATTTTTAAAATAACATCCCCTAACCCAGTTAGCGTTCATTTGTTTAGCATCGCCAATTAATGCCACTGTCGCAGCCGGCCCAATGGGAGTGCGATTTGGCAAGCGTTTTTGCAAAGGAAAATGTTGCGTCCCTTCCCAGGCAATATAACCAATACCACCCCCAAGAAAAATTTTGCTGCCAATACCGACTAAGTTGAGATCGGGATCGTTGAGTAAAGGAGAAATTGCCCCAGAATTGGAATACACCGCATTACTCAATCTGGGTTGTAACGGGCCCAAATAAGTGTAAAGAGTGCGATCGCCACCATTAACCCCGACAATAAAATTTTGATAGAGATTGCGGGGATTGAATAAATAAAATTGATTGATATTATCTTTGGTAATCGTGTTTTCCCAAATTGCCCGTGGATAACAGTCAGTTTTGTGTCCAATTGCCTTAAGTTGAACTGACTTACCCGCAATCAAATCCTCAATTACGTGACCACCGCCTCTTTCCCAGCCTACTCCTTCCCTAAAATGAGGATCGGCTTCATTAAAATTATAATCAGACATGGCAGTCGCGCCTAAATACAGATCTACCGCTCCAAATCCTGCATAAGCAGCAATACCATCAAGCCAACACTGACGAATTTTAATCGGTGGATCGGTATGTCCCAAATTAATAATTGCCCCAGAAGACTCCATCGGCTCAAAGGTTCCAGTGGTGACAACATCTACTCGCTCGAATACCTTGTCAACCCCAAGTTTAGCTATCCTAGCTTTTACCTCATCTACCGTCCAAGCAACTGCTCGACCACTATTTATTTTGTCGTTAATTTCAGCGATCGTTCGCATTTTAATTAAAAATTACTAACTATCGATTACAAGGTCGGCAAATCTGCCAAGTAGGGGCGGTTCGCCCTAAAGGACTCGCTCCGCATCGCGAACCGCCCCTACGAATTCCGAATTCCGAACTTATTGTTCTTTCTTTTCTTTTCTTTTCCGATGTCCAGCCAGGGAATATTGCCAGTTATCCAAAATATCTTTAATGATTACTTCTTTAAACCAGATTTGACCCACAATTGTTAAGGGCAAAGAAAGCAGTAAACCCAAGAAGCCAAAAAAAGTAGCAAAAAACAATTGAGACAAAAGAGTAATTGCTGGCAACAAAGATACTTGCTGTGCCATAACGATCGGAGTCAAAATATTACTTTCGACCTGTTGAATAATTATATATAAAATCAGAACGGCTACAGATTTCCATGGGGCTTCGATTAGGGCGATCGCCATTGGTAAAAGTACGCTAACAGTAGGGCCGAGGTTGGGAATAAAAGTCATTACTCCTGCTAGCATCGCCTGAGATAAAGCCAAAGGAATACCCAAAATTAACAAGCCAACAAAGCTAAAGACAGCTATTACCACCATATTAAACAAAATTCCCACCAGCCAGGCTTCCAAACCTTCGCTACACAGAGCCAAAATCTCGTTGACTCTGCGTCGATAAAAGGCTGGAAACAAGCGTATAAATCCATTACGGTATGGAGTTGGATCTGCTAGTAACATCAAGGTAATCGCTAACAGAAGCACAATACCCAACAGTATCCCTAGAGAACTATAAAAAATCGTTAATCCCCCACCCAAAAACTGCTGAATTAAAGGTTGTAGCTGTCTATTTAATTCGTCTGTATCGGGCAAAAAATCGATTATTCTAGGGTCGAGACGTTCAGATAGCAAATCCAGCCAAGTATTTAGCTTTTCTATTCCTTGAGGGACTAACCTACCCAAAGCTTGAAACTGATCGATAAAAGGAGGAACGACAATCCAAATACAACTTATTGCCACCACAATCAAAGACGACATCGACAAAAAGACAGCATAACCACGTCTGATGCCTCTTTTTTGAAAGCTTTTAACTAAAATATTCAGAGAAGTAGCTAAAACGATCGCTGTAAACAGCAACAGTAATAACTGTTTGATTTGCCATAAGACATAAAGAGAAATAAAAAAAACAATCAGACCAATCCAAGTGCCAAAATTCACTTTTGTAGCCTCCTTAATGGAGGAATGGTAAATATAAAGTTGCTCTATAGGTTAACCTCTATTACTAGTGGATTAAACCTCATTTTATTGATTATTAATTTTAAATCGCTAAATAGCGAGGAGGTAGAGGGTAGAGGAACAAAGAATAAGGAACGAGGAACGAGGAATGAGGGATGAGGAGCGAGGAAAGATAGGGCAGATGAGGGAGATGGGGAAGATGGGGAAGATGGGGGCGGTTGTCGGGGGTGGGAAGAAGCAAAGACTAAAAACTAAGAACCAACTCCGAACTCCGAACTCCGAACTCCAATCTAATTTTTCGTTTCTGCTTGCTTTAGATACTGCCAACCTAAAATGAATCCGATAATTAAAGCAGGGGATAAAACAGCGATCGCAGCCACAGTTACCGTAGGCTGAATTGGTAAGTAACGTCCTCCATATTTAATTAAGATCGATAGGATCGTAGAAACTAACAAAATCTTGAAAATAAATCCTGTCTGATTCTCCATGTAACTACTCCTCGTTCCTGTTTCTCCATCCTACTTCTTTTAGTGACTAACCATTAATAACTAATAACTAAAGACTAAAGACAAATAACAAATAATTAGAATAATGAATGGAGCAATTTAACAAGAGAGCAAGAGATATGGCTTATACAGCGAGTCTGACAGGAAATCAACAACTAACAATCGCCAATCAAGGAATTCAGACTAATATTACTTTAATATCTAGCAGCCCAGGGCAACAGCAAAGTCAGAGTAGTAGCTTTTCTACGGGAAACTGGAAAACAGCACCACAGTTATATAAAACAGCAACGGGTTTTGTGCTTAAAATAGAGGGCGATCGCGGTTTGTATTTTATTATGATTCAAGCAAGTAGTATCAGTACGATTTCCGCACCAAATTTAGATAATGCTACCAAAGTAGACTTAGAAACTATCCCCGATCCTGTAGCTAATCCTAACAACATGGGATTTCAACCAATGCAGCCGATGCAACCAATGAGGATGGGTAATATGTCCATGGATATAAATTCCATGTCAATGCAAATGGGTAATATGTCAATGAATATGGGAAAAAGCTCCACATCCACCAGACGTTTTTGCTCTCAATGCGGAGAACCAGCAAAGCCGAGCGATCGCTTTTGTAGTAGTTGTGGTCATCAACTAGACTAAACAGTTGACAATTCTTCCTTATTCCTCATTCCTTAAATGACTTATTGCCTAGGCATTATTAATAAATTCGGCATCGTGATGGCTTCTGACTCCCGTACTAATGCGGGGGTTGATTATATATCTACCTATAAAAAGCTCTTTGATTTATCCATACTAAAAGAAAGAGCAATTATTATTTGCAACTCTGGTAGTCTTTCGGTTTCTCAAGGGGTACTGACCAAGTTAAACCGCGATATCCAAAATCAAGAAGGCAAAAATTTACATACTCTAGACAATATGTACGATATTGCTGAATACATTGGTAATAAAAGTCGAGAAATTCAAGAACGCGATCGCCCTTGGTTGGAAAAAGACGGTATTGACTATAGCTGTAACTTCTTATTGGGGGGACAAATCAAGGGAGAAGCACCACAACTATATTTAATCTATCCCCAGGGGAATTTTATCCAAGCCACCCAAGAAACTCCTTTCTTACAAATTGGCGAGACTAAATACGGCAAACCAATTTTAGACCGCACTATTACCTACAGTACGCCCCTGGAAGATGTAGCTAAATGCGCCTTACTGTCTCTTGATTCCACCATGAAATCTAATATTTCTGTCGGACCACCAATTCATCTAGTAATGTACGAGACAGATAGTTTTGAAATCAACAATAAGTTAGAATTACGCCTTGGTGCGCCCTATATCGCCAAAATTCGGAAACTATGGGAAGAATCGGTACGTCGAGCCTTTGAATCTATGCCCGACATTGAATGGCGACAAGAAGCAAACGAACAGGAAGAAGATATTTTTATCGATTAGTTTAAGGAACAACAAATAATTTTTGTAGGGGCGATTCCCTAAAGGACTCGCTTTATGCGAAGCCCTAAAGGACTCGCTGCGCATCGCGGTATCCGTGATAGACGCTTCGCGCGAATCGCCCCTACTAAACCCGCTTCCGATATTGCTTCGGGGTCATGTTGGTGAACTGGCGGAAATACTTGGCTAAATGGCTCTGGTGGGAAAAACCACATTGTCGGGCGACTTGGGCAATGGATAAACTTCGTTGCTGTGTTAATAACTTCTGGGCGTGTTCGACTCGTTGTTGAATGATGTACTGATAGGGGGAAACGCCCAGCGATCGCCTGAACAATCTAACGAAGTAAAATTGACTCATATTGAGTAGCTTGGCGATGTCTTCGATTTTGATCTTTTCCTGGAGATGTGCCTGGATGTAGTTGAGGGTTTGCTGGAGTTGGTAGCCAGATAAGCCATCGGCATAATCCCGAATTAGGGGTTCTTGAGTGGTATATTTTTTAAGCAGATGCACTCCCAGGGCGATTTTGAGTCGCTCTACATAGAGACTGTCCCCATTGCCACCCAGTTCTAGTGCTTCCTGGAGTTCGTCTTTGAGCGCAGTGAGCATTACGGGAATTAGGGGATCGAAAAGTTCTGCCTGGGGAATTAGTTCCAGGCGATCGCCCTTGAATAACTCTTGTCCAACGCGGTGGAGAAAAGCAGGCTCGAAGCTTATCACAAAGAATAAGACTTCTTTTTGCCACTGACAACGATGGACGGCTTCAGCAGGGACGATAACTGTCTCTCCTGATTCCATTAGCCGATAAAAGCTTCCGTCTAACCATCGCTCTCCTGGGTTATAAGCAGTTAGAGAAGTTCCCAGGTAAGGTAATGGTGAAACGATTTCCCCCGTGTCATGGGGTGGCTGACGGTGATACTCTAAATAGATATCCGTCCAGTTTGCCTGATGACTGGAAAATAGAGCTGGCTTGGAGAAAACTTTTACTGAATCTCGTTCCTTGGCATAATTAACTTTTTGAATATTGTTTTCTAATGACATCTTGATCTCTCGTGATTTTCTCGGCGTAATTGTGATAATCCTTTGTACGGGCAAATTGCCTCTTGCTTGCTTGTAGGGGCGATTCGCGAATCGCCCCTACCTTCTGCCCTCTGCCTTCTGCCTGTACGGGCGAACGGCAGGAAAGCCCCTACTAGATCTCCTCCCGATACTGCCTCGGAGTCATCTTCATATACCGTCGAAAATAATTGTTGAGGTGACTTTGGTGAGAAAAGCCACTCTCTAGGGCAATCTCGGCAATGGATAATTCTGGACGGTTGCGCAGCAAAAGTTTGGCGCGCTCGATTCGTTGCAAAATAATATATTGATAGGGAGTATGACCCGTAGACTTTTTGAACAGACGGGAGAAATAGTATTGGCTCATGTCTAGTTCTTCGGCAATATCGGTCAAAGTGATATTTTCATTAAAGTGGGCGTGAATATAGTCGAGCGCCCGTTTGAATTTATATTGCGATAGTCCATCGGTATGTTCCCGAATTCGGGGTTGGCGTGTGGCATATTTTTTAACCAGGTGCATTGCCAGAGCGTTAGCGAGGGATTGGGCATAAAGCTGGCAACCTAAATAATCGGTATTTAGCTCGGCGAGGAGGGATCTGCCAAACTGGTAAATTAAGGGATCTGGGCGGGCAAACTGGGGGATTAACTCAATGCGATCTGGATCGATCAATTCTAAAGCTGCTTTGGCGACAAACTCTGGCTTCAGTGCCAGGGTAATACCTTCAGCATCTTCCCGCGAAACCGCCCAAGATTCTACTAAGGCAGGAACCAAGACAATATCCCCCACTTGGATCTCTTCTTTCTCTATCTTGCCGTCCAGTTTTCGTTCTGAACCAGACTCTTGTTTGAGATGGATTAACAGGTAATGCTGTTTGGCATAGCCAAGGGGACCTTCTATTGGCGGATGGACGAAATGCTCTAAGACAATATCTTTCCAGCCCGCAGCATGACTGGTGATGATGCGGGGTTGGGGAACTACTTTTAAGGTGTCACCTTCAATAAAGGCATCAATGTATAGAGCTTCTTCTTCTTCAGGCATTTGACTGTTCATTTAGAGTTCCCGACTTACTGGGCAACTCACTCCTGGCTATTTAACTGTTAAAAGCGCGATTTAGGTATAAGACCCCATTGTCTATATAATGTTCGCGCTCAGGCATGGTTCAAGACCATGTTTGAGCGAGCGTATAGCTAAGAGCTAATAGCTAGGGCGAAGCCATTTATCTCTGTTGATAAGCTTTCGGTGTGATTCCCACCAATTGGCGAAATTGCTTGGTAAAGTAGCTAGAACTACTAAAACCTGTCGCCTTAGCCACCTCAGTAACTAGCACCTTGGGGGACTGTAATAGTTCTTTAGCACGTTCGATCCGACACTGTAATAAATACTGATAGGGAGAAATCCCCAGAGATTTTTTAAACAGACGCGCAAAATGAAACTGACTCAAACTAACTTCTTTGGCGATTTCTGCCAGCTTGACATCTCGCTCTATGTTGTTCTGAATGTAATCGATCGCCTTTTGCTGCTTGTGTCGAGATAAGCCACCCGCGCAGCATTGTAGTTTGGCGTTGCCACCCTCATACTTGGTCGATAAATGAACTGCCAGAGTCTTGAGCAAATGTTCCTGATACATACAGCCTGCGGGACAGCCTTGGGCAACTTCATCCCTCAGAGTTAGCGCGATACTAGAGATTAGGCGATCGCGCACGCCGATGGAATTCGTCAGTTCGATCCGCTCCGAACCAGTTATTTCCAGGGCGATCGACTTAAACCAATCCCCGTCTAGGGACAGGACTAGCGATTCTGCTGATTCTTGCCATCTGGCACTAAAAATAGTGTTTTCTGGGGTAATGCAGATATCACCTGATACTAACCGCGAATACTGCCGACGCGATGTCCCGTCATGGTTGTATTCCAGTTCGATTGGCTCTCCCAAATGAATACTAATAATATTACTGACGGCAGTTACTTCTGGTTGCTCGAAGGGAGGAAATAAATGCTGTTCGAGCATCGCCCCTTGCCATTGATAGTCCTCGCTGGAAAGCAAAATACGAGAATCGGGACAGATCGCTCGTTTTTGGCTATTTTCCAACTCGACTACGGTAATCTGACTTTCTGCCATAGAATTAGACTGATTTACTAGATCTGTGCTTCCAACCAGACTACGAAAAAACGGGGTGCGAATCATATCAATATTTTGCTATTTTATGCAGATTCCTGCGATCGGATTTATCAAATTTGCGATCGAAATTAATTTGCATTAGTAAGGAAAAGATTCATATCAAAATCTTGCTATTTTATGCAAATTTTAGTCATAACTCAAAATATTTTTTTGTCACAGTATTTCAATTAAAAAATAAATAATTTATAAAAAAATTTTTATTTGGAAGCAATTTTCGCTCAAATTGACTAGAATACTGAACTCCGATCGGCTGTTTAATGTCTTATCTCGACCACTTTTAATAAGTGGCAGGCGAGGAAAAAATTTCGATATTTCTAAGCAAGATAATGTTTATTTGTGCAAAAATTAGCAAGATCGTCGCCCACTATTATCGGTATATTTTGTTTAGCAAATAGATCTTGACAACTATTTACCTAGAAATAGCTGAGTAAGTGCTGTTCGATTGCAAATATTACTAAAGACAATTGCCGTTTCAATATTCTGCAACCAGACACCACCATCAAAAACTCAAGATCGAGAGTTAAAAGCAGCAAAATCGAGATAATTGCCAGCTCGATCGAGCAGTCATCCTAAATCCGCTTGATCAAGGTCGCGATCGCGATTCTTTAGCTTCCCAGCCGTTTCCAACCTTAGCTGACGACTTAGAGAAAAGACAACATCTAACTTACTCATTGTTTTGGGTAATTGGTAGAAGCCAATGCTTTTAACTACCAGCGATTCTCATTGCGTTTAAGTACAAATGAGTACAAATTAAGGTCAAACATGAATCGTTAAAAATCCATTTTGGCGAGCGTTTCTTTGGCGATTAAAAATCACCAGAATTGTTATCCCTTTATACCCGAAGGGAGCGAATCTCACTCATAGTAGGTTTTTAACAAAGCAGTGAGTATACAATTTCATGTTTAACGAAAAATTAAGCTTTTTTCCCCCTGCTTCCTCTGGAGGGGCTGTCTTTGGAGGAAACCTCCAAAGTTTATACGCCCCGTCCTCCCCTGCCTCCCCTGCTCGTCTTAACCATTAAATGTAACTCGTCTACCCTTGTCAGAGGGAACGAATGGGGACACCGCTAGTAAGCTGTAATGCATCTAAAACGCATATTATAAAAATAGGAAATAGAATCAATAGTTGTGAGTAATGCCAGTCAAAGGGTTTCTAAGTCAAGAGCAACAAAAAAAACTGCAAAAAACGTTAAAAGAGCACGAACATCCAGAAATTAGAGAAAGAATCTTAATTTTACTATTG
>JASJEI010000227.1 GCA_030064795.1 Pleurocapsa sp. MO_226.B13
GACCTACAAAATAATACTGTTCGTAGCTCTTAGCTCTTAGCTTTTAGCTTTTAGCTTTTAAAAGTTGCATATTTTCAGTTGGTAAGCAAAACATTAGGTTTAGCATTACGCATTCACCAACGCCAAAATAGCAAGGTAAAAATTTTATCCTAGAAGCTATTAGCTATTGGGTTCTGCAACCGCCATTAAAAATCTCTGATTTTCAAAAAACATTATCGATCGCACCAAGATCTAGATACAATTAACCCTGTGTCATTCGCCGTAAGTTACTTATGTCTGAGATTGGGTCTACTCCTTTTAGTGCCGAGGAAATAGCAGCAGAAGGTATTAAACCAGAGGAATACCAAGAAATTGTTCGTCGTTTAGGTCGTCATCCCAATAAAGCAGAATTGGGAATGTTTGGGGTGATGTGGTCGGAACACTGTTGTTATAAGAATTCGCGACCTCTTCTAAGTCAGTTTCCCACTACAGGCGACCGTGTTTTGGTCGGCCCTGGGGAAAATGCTGGGGTAGTAGACCTCGGTAACGGTTTGCGTTTGGCGTTTAAAATTGAATCTCATAACCATCCTTCGGCGGTCGAGCCTTTTCAGGGTGCTGCTACGGGGGTAGGTGGTATTTTGCGCGATATTTTTACCATGGGCGCACGTCCGATCGCTATTTTAAATTCATTGCGCTTTGGTAATTTAGAGAATGCCCGTACTAAACGGATCTTTCAAGGTGTAGTCGAAGGGATTTCACACTATGGTAATTGCTTAATTAGTAGTGAAACTTTTATTTGGCGTGACGATCGAGGTGTTCATTTCGATACTATTGGTAATTTTGTTGAATCTCGCTTGCCAAAAAACACAACTACCTATGAAATACCAGAATCAAATAGAATCGAAACTCTATCTTACAATCCTGATACCCAAGAGAGTTGTTGGCAGCCTGTTAGACGGATTTTCAAACGCAGTACTAAGCAGTTAGTTAAAATTCGTACCGCTTTGGGGCGTACTTTGACAGTTACTCCCGATCACCCCCTGCTTATTTTAGAAGCAGGCGAGCGTACGGTTAAACCAGCTATTAAAGTTGAAAAAGGCGATCTTCTTCCTGTAATAAGAGATTTTCCCCAAAATAAACAATATCCTCTAGAAATAGATTTATTAGCAATTTTAGAAAAAGAACAACATCGAGATTCCTATGTAGATTTACCTAGTGATTGGCAGCCGACAGAGGAAATTGAGGAAGCATTAAGACAAATTGAATCTTCTGCTAGTAATCGTTGTCATTATTGGAAAAAAGGTTATTTACCTCTGCCCCACTTCCTTAAGCTAGAATCACTGCTTAATATTTCTCGTCGAGATCTTAAACTTTATCGTCGAAGCGGTAAAGCTAACTATGCCAAGGCAATTATTAGTGTCAACGATTTATTTGCCCGTTTACTGGGTTATTATCTCTCAGAAGGATGTGTATCCCAAAACGGTAACACTTACGAAATTATCTTTACCTTTGCTCATCACGAAACCGAATATGTAAACGATGTAATAGAAGGGTTAAAAAGTTTAGGATTACGCCCTTGTATTGAAAAACGCACTTCAACTCTTGCCGTTTATGCAACTTCGTGGTTGCTAGGGTATGTTATCAAAGAAGTCTGGCAATGTGGCGATCGCGCTAAGATCAAAGCGATTCCTGCTTTTGTATTTCAATTATCCCCTAGTTTACAGAGAGAAGTTCTCAAAGGTTTATTGCGAGGAGATGGTTCACTGACAACGAAAACCCATGGCGATCGCGCCAAAATAGCATTTGCTACTACTAGTAGTAAACTATTTGAACAAACTTTGATACTCCTGCAAAGTCAAAAAATTATTCCTTACATTTACTGTCAACCTTCTAAACAAGGGACAATTGAAGGGCGTGAGTACAACAGTTTACCCTTGTGGCAATTAGAAATAAATAATTATGAGAGTTTGAATTTACTCTCAGATATTTTTAGTCAAGAACTTAACCAACAATTAGCTACTGCTCTAGACAAATATAACGGTAGCAAATATTCTTTTCCTCGTTATTTTGTTTCTGACAAATTAGCCTTCGTTAAAATTAACAGCATTACTACTGAAAATGTTACTGAAACTAATGTCTACGATGTAGAAGTAGACAATACCCATTTATTTGTTACCACTTCAGGCATTGTTACCCATAACTGTATCGGAGTACCCACAGTAGGGGGAGAAATCTACTTCGATCCTGCTTATACTGGTAATCCTCTAGTTAATGCCATGGCACTGGGTTTAATGGAAACCAAGGATATTGTTAAAGCTGGTGCATCTGGTATTGGCAATCCCGTTCTCTATGTGGGTTCGACTACTGGTAGAGACGGTATGGGCGGGGCGAGTTTTGCTAGTTCGGAACTAACCGACGATTCCATGGACGATCGCCCTGCGGTACAGGTAGGCGATCCTTTTTTAGAAAAATCTTTGGTAGAAGCTTGTTTGGCAGCTTTTAAAACTGGTGCAGTAGTGGCAGCACAGGATATGGGGGCAGCAGGATTGACTTGTTCTACTTCCGAGATGGCAGATAAAGGCGGTGTCGGTATCGAATTAGATCTAGATAAGATACCCGCTAGAGAAACAGGCATGACTCCCTATGAATATTTACTCTCGGAATCTCAGGAAAGAATGCTATTTGTAGCTGAAAAAGGTAGGGAACAAGAACTGATCGATATTTTCCACAGTTGGGAACTTCAGGCGGTGGTTGCGGGTTCGGTAATTGCCGAACCAGTAGTGAGAATTTTATATCGGGGTGAAGTTGCAGCCGAAGTAACCGCCACCGCATTGGCCGATGACACTCCTATCTACAAACGAGAATTATTAAAAGAACCTCCAGCCTACGTTAAAGAAGCAGCCCAATGGACGGCAGATAGTTTACCTGGATGTGATTATCAGGGAATAGATGTGCGGGGAACCTATACAACTTGGAATGAAATTCTACTGCAACTATTAGATACTCCCACCATTGCCTCGAAACAATGGATCTATCGTCAGTACGACCATCAGGTACAAAACAACACGATTCTCTTACCTGGGGGTGCAGATGCAGCCGTAATTAGAGTTCGTCCCATCGATGCCAAGCCAGAAGATTGCACCATTGGCGTAGCAGCAACTACCGACTGTAACTCCCGTTATGTCTATCTAGATCCCTACGAAGGTGCGAAAGCAGCCGTTGCCGAAGCAGCCCGTAACTTGAGTTGTGTCGGGGCCGAACCGATAGCAGTCACCGACAATCTTAACTTTGGTAGTCCCGAAAAACCCGTGGGCTATTGGCAACTGGCTAACGCCTGTCTGGGTGTAGCTGATGCCTGTCGCCAAATGTCTACACCCGTCACGGGGGGGAATGTTTCTCTCTACAACGAAACTCTCGACTCTGATGGTAATCCTCAACCCATTTATCCTACTCCTGTAATTGGTATGGTGGGACTAGTGCCAGATATCAGTAAAGTTTGCGGTCAGTCTTGGACGGATGAAGGAGATGTTATCTATCTCTTGGGTTATAGTCTTACTGCTAGATCTCCCCTCGGTGCATCCGAATATCTAGCAGCAATTTATCAGACAGTGGCAGGACAACCTCCAGTAGTCGATTTTGAATTAGAAAGAAAGGTACAGGCTGCTTGTCGTCATGGTATACGCCAAGGATGGATTAAATCGGCCCACGATCTAGCTGAGGGTGGATTAGCCGTAGCTTTGGCAGAAGCCTGTATCGGTAATGGCTTGGGTGCTAAGGTCAGCATTCCTGTCTCTGAAACTCAACGCTTAGACGAACTACTATTTGGAGAAGTTGCCAGTCAAATTGTTGTCTCTGTTGACCCAGAGGCGATCGCTGTTTGGGAAGCTTATCTCAAAAGTAGTTTGGCTAATTGCTGGATTACAATAGGTAAAGTAGACAAACCCCAATCGGAACTAGAAATTTTAACAAATGATAATCTTTCTTTAATTAATGTTAAGATTAGAGAGCTAATTACCACCTGGAGTCAGGCAATAGAAACAAGATTAAAATCTTAGTTTTTCAGAAAATTGCAACTTTTGAGCGGTCTAATTTAAAAGCGATCGCCATAATCTTCTGACTCAAGCATTCAATAACAATATTCAGCAAAAAGCGGAGAGTTGGAGAGGCGTTAAAACCAGATTAACACCAGTTTTCAATTTACCGCGCAGTAGGAGCAAGTCAATAGCATGATGCCACAACAGTCTTTCGATTATACCGATAATTTTCTCGCAAGCGATCGACGTGAGGACAAACCAGAAGAAGCCTGTGGCGTTTTTGGAGTATATGCTCCCGAAAAAGCACTAGAGGTAGCAAAACTTACTTACTTTGGTCTTTATGCCCTGCAACATCGAGGACAAGAATCAGCGGGAATTGCTACCATCAAGCAAGGTCAGATTTATTGTCACAAAGATATGGGCTTGGTATCCCAAGTATTTAACGAAAGTATCTTAGGACAATTACCAGGGGAAGTTGCTATCGGTCACACGCGCTACTCGACTACGGGGTCTAGTCTAAAAGAGAATGCTCAACCAGTTATTTTGGATACTAGGTTGGGTAAACTCGCTCTGGCGCACAACGGTAATTTGGTTAATGCGGTAGAGCTTAGAGAGCATTTGACCACGAAAAAAGCCGATTTTGCAACCACTACCGATTCAGAAATGATTGCCCTGACTATAGCTGATGAAGTCAACAGCGGTAAAGATTGGATACAAGGAGCAATTAGTGCGTTTAAATTATGCAGTGGTGCTTACAGCTTGACTATTGCTACCCCTGCGGGTTTAATGGGCGCGCGCGATCGCAATGGGATTCGTCCTTTAGTTATTGGAGTCTTGAAGGGAGAATCAGGAGAGAGCGAACGCTACGTATTAGCTTCTGAAACCTGCGGTTTAGATATTATTGGTGCAGAATACGTTAGAGATGTTAATCCTGGCGAACTGGTTTGGATTACAGATTCGGGATTAGTTTCGATAAACTGGACAGATGAAGGGCAGAAAAAGCTCTGTATCTTTGAGATGATCTATTTTGCTCGTCCCGATAGCGTCATGCACGACGAAACTTTGTATAGCTATCGGATCCGTTTGGGTAGGCAACTCGCTAGAGAATCTTATGTCGAGGCTGATTTAGTCATTGGCGTTCCAGATTCGGGTATTCCCGCTGCGATCGGCTTTTCACGCCAATCTGGTATTGCCTATGGTGAAGGACTAATTAAAAATCGTTATGTAGGACGTACCTTTATTCAACCTACCCAAAGTATGCGCGAATCTGGCATTCGCATGAAGTTAAATACTCTTAAAGATGCTTTACAAGGTAAAAGAATTATTATCGTTGATGACTCGATCGTTCGCGGAACAACTAGTAAAAAAATTGTTAAAACCCTCAGAGATGCAGGTGCAACAGAAGTACACATGAGAATTTCTTCTCCCCCCGTAACTCACCCCTGTTTTTATGGTATCGATACCGACAACCAAGATCAGTTAATCGCTGCGACTAAATCAGTTAAAGAAATCGAAGCGCGTATTGGGGTAGATACCCTAGCCTATTTAACTTGGTCGGGGATGTTACAGGCAACCCACGAAGATACCGAGCATTTTTGTTCGGCTTGTTTTACAGGAGATTATCCCGTCTCTATTCCCGAAGATGTTAAACGTTCCAAGCTGATCTTGGAAAAGACAAAAGTTTAAGTAAAAAAGCGATCGCGCTTAGCAAGATTTTTTTCACCAGCGCATCGACTGTAGAGACGTAATATATTACGTCTCTACGGGGTTTGACGGTTCGAGTGATAAATATTCTAGATAAACAGGATTTCGGCTCATTACTAATTTAAGGTTAATTTAGTTGATTTATCTAATAGTAATCTGTCAATTATTTTGATTTATGTCTGACAATAATTTCTCTGGTAGAGATCTAATTGGTGAAAGTATCAGTAAAGTAAATAGATATTTTTATACGCATTATGAAGATGGCTCGCCAGTTTATCAAATCTCTGCGGAGACAATTATTGAGCAGATGATACGGATGCTCGCTCCGACAAGGGGCGATCGCATTCTCGAAATTGGTACTGGTTCTGGTTACAGTACTGCTATTCTTTCTCAGATAGTGGGACAAAACGGAGCGGTGATTTCAGTCGATATCGATCCAGATATGGTCGAAAGAGCCAGTCAAATTCTTCAGCAGGATGGATGCAATAATGTTGGTGTTTTTCTTGGTAACGGAAAAATCGGTCTAGTAGAAAAAGCTCCCTATAATAGAATCATTGCTTGGGCTTCAGCAGACGGAGAAGTCCCCGTTCCATTAATTAATCAACTGGCTAATGAGGGCATCATAGTGTGTCCAGTTCGGAAGCAAAATAATTCTTATATTATTGCGCTGGGAAAAAATGAACTAGGTAAATTAGAAGAAATTACTAAAATTTTAGGAGGCTTTATTCCGATGACTGATACTCCCTTTCATCCTTGGCTTGAAGAAAAATACCAATAAGATTGTGCTAGTGAAAAGAGCGACTTACTGCGCTTTTCAAATGAGTAGACCATATTAATCGAATGCAAAAAAGCTAAAAGCTAAAAGCTACAAACAAGCTAATTTAAAACGGAGTCTATCCAATTGAAAACGGCTGTAATTTTAAGCGGAAATCTTAACTAGCGCGATCGCTCTTTAGATTATTCAATTTACCAGAAGAAAAGAATAAGTTTAATTATAAAGGTTAGGATAGCTGTAGGCTGTAAGCTAGATTGCCCTTGGGTAATTTTAGTGACAGCAGTTTAAGGCAAAGCACTATCGATCGAGAGAGAAGGATGCAAATCGCTACAACTAAAAGAACTAGACAAATCCAAGCAATTATTGCTCGCCGTCTCCCCCTGAGAGCCAAAATTACTGCGGTAGAAGAGAATTTAGTCTCGTTGTCTCGTTCTTTAGCAACTCTCAGCCAAAATCGCGATCGCCTTATTACTCAACTTAAAGATCTAGAAATCCAAAGTCAGCTACAGCAGTTAGATTTGGCAGGGCTACAAAGCCAAATTGCAATCCAGTTAACCAAACTAAATTTACTCAAAAATCGCTTTAATCGCGACACGATTAATATTGGGGTAATTGGACGGGCGGGACAGGGAAAAAGCCGTTTATTGCAGAGTATCACGGGATTATCTAGTAACGAAATACCCACAGGCGATCGCGGACACTGTACGGGAGTTCGCAGCACGATTTTACATCAACCAGAAGTAGATACCTACGGAGAGATTACTTTTCATTCGGAAGCTTCTTTTCTCCAAGAAATTATCGCTCCCTACTACGAGGATTTAGGTTTAGGTCGAGTCCCCTATAGTTTACAGGAGTTTGCTCGCAACCCCTTACCGTCTCGTCCCAGACATCTAGATAGCACGGCGGTAGCCGAAGCTAAATACGAGTATCTGCAAAGATATCATCAGTATCTGCCGAACTATCGCCATTTATTAGGAAAATCAACTCCGATTAAAATTACTAAAGAGCAAATTAGAGCCTATGTAGCTCAAGATAACCTTCAAGGCGAACGAGTCTATTACAACTACCTAGCAGTCAAAGAAGCGAAAATCTTTTGTACTTTTCCCCATCCCGATGTCGGACAAATTGCTTTGATTGATATGCCAGGCTTGGGAGATACGGGGGTAGGAGATGAAACCAGGTTAATCGAAATTCTCTCCCAGGATGTTGACTTAGTGTTGTTTGTCAGAATGCCTCGACCGATGAGGGATTTTTGGGCAGATGTGGATGTTAAACTTTACGATACGGCAAATTCTGCTTTAACTGCTTTACCCCTCAAACAATGGTCGTTTCTGATTCTCAATCAAACTGACAAAGATTCCCCCATCGGCGATAATTCACTTCTCTGTCAAGATTTAAAAGGCGATCGCCAAAACAAAGGACTCTATTTTGCTGACTGTATCACGGCTAATTGTGCCGATGCCTCTGCAACTAATCAAGAAATCCTCGATCCAGTCTTAAATTATTTGGTCGATAAGATTACAGAACTCGATCGCGCCTATGTCTCTTCATGTCAGCAGGAATTATTACAACTACAACTAGATACAGCGACAGAATTGGAGCAAGCGAGTAAAGTATTAGAGGGGTTGGCTCAAAACAGTAATTATTTTCCCCAATTTATCGAACTATTCGAGCGGCTTTGGCTAGAATTAGCTAGCGGTTTGGAAGGTTTGCTGCAAGATCTACGAGAAGAAAGAGATGTCGAAAACCTCGAATTCAAACAACAGATAGAAGCTGCGGTTGCTGCTTGTCGGGAAGATCATGGGATACCCACAGAAGAGGAGATCGAACAACTGCGTCATAGTAAGGGGGGTTATCCTAATGCCTATTACGAATATCTCAATCAAGTTCGCGCTCATTTATCGCAACATTTTTTGCTTTTAGATGATGTTCTCAAACAGGAAATAAATAAAATCAAAACTCAAGTCGCTCAAATCCTGATCGAACAGGGCAAATTAGGTAATTTGACTGAAGCGAGGGAGGCAGAATTTATTAGGGCGATTGCCGAAATCGTCCCCGCTCGTTTGAAACGCCTCAAGTTAGGTTTCCAAACCCTAGCAGACTTCCATCTTTCCTATCGCGGTCTAATTCAGCACCGTATTCGCCAACATCTCGACGATCTGACCCCCGATGAAACCTCCTTGCAACTATCTCCTTCTCCCTCTGCTGCTGAAGTACTAAGCTGTTTGAGTTCTCTCCATGCAGAAGCGATCTATAAATGCGAAACCGCCTTAGACGATCTTTTAGCCGAACCCAATCAAGCTGCATTTGCGATCGTCGAAGAATTTCTCGATCGCATTTTAAGAGCAAGACAAGTCAAACAGGAATGGCTCAAGTTCTTACAAGAAATACACCCCCAGGTATGGATAGATGAATTTAAAGAGTTTGGTCATAATAGCAAAATAAGCCAGCAGTGGCGTGCAGAAGTTACCAAAGCAATTACAGTCAATCAAAAAGATAATTTTCAATTTTGAAGCTTTAAATCGGGGAATTTAGATGCAAGAACTTAAAATCACCATGCTTGGTGCCAGTGGGGTAGGTAAGACTACTTTGCTGACAGCAATGTACGAACAGTTTGAGAGCAACATTGGTAATACCAATCTCCAATTGACTCCCGACGATGAAAGTGCTGCAATTTTACAAGACCGTTTAATCGAACTAAAAAGTTTGCTCGATGTCTTTGAAGCTAGAGGCAGAGTCGGAATTGAAGGCACAGAAGCAATTGCTGGCCCAGAGTCTTTGCGCTCTTTTAGTTTTGGTTTAGGTAAAAAAGGCGCGACACCATCGCTTAACCTCCGCTTTTATGATTATCCAGGCGGATATCATGCCACTCAAGCCTCGAAAGAAGAGAAAGAGTTTGTCAAAAATATCTTGCGAGAATCAACAGCAGTTTTGATTCCCATCGATGCACCTTCTTTAATGGAAAAAAACGGCAAGTTTCACGAGAAAATCAATCGACCGCAGCAAATCAAGGCTTTATTTAATGCAGCCTATCAAGATCTAGATTCTCCACGTTTGATAATTTTTGCTCCCGTCAAATGCGAAAAGTATTTGAGAAACCAGAAAACCGCCAAACAGCTGTTAGAGAAAGTAAAACAAGGGTATAGTCCCCTACTAGACCATTTCAATTCTCCTAGCTTAAATCCCTGGATGGCTAACGTAATTACCCCCGTACAAACAGTCGGAAGTGTAATTTTTTCGCGGATGGAAGTCGATGGCGATAACAATCCTCATTTTTACTTTCGTAAAACCAGACACGATGCGGAATACTCTCCCAGGGATAGCGAACAACCTTTACGTTATTTATTACGTTTTCTGCTCAAGCTGCATCTTGATTCGAGACAGTGGCGACTTTTCAATTTTGTTCGCAATTGGTTGGAGTTAGATACTCATCTCAATAAAGCAGTGGATGAATTTGCTCGTGGTTGTAAAACCAACGGTAGTTTTGCGGTAATCAAAGGCGAAAAGTGGCTCAATATTTAGGAGACTGATAAATGGCAATCTACATTCAGAGTCGTGGCAAAAACCAAGATCGGGATTATCGTTGGTTGAGAATCAAAGCGGAGGAATATTATCCCGAAAATCCCAAGTTTTTAATGCAGCCAATTGGTAATCTGTCTTTAAAGCCAGTCGATTTAGTTGAAAGTCAGAAATTTTCGGTTATCTTAGTTGCCAGAAAAGATAATTATTGTCTCTTGGTTACTGGTTTAAAAGCCAGAGAAGAACGCTTGGACTTTGCAGGACGCAGCCTCCGCAATTCCCTCCTCTGGATCTGTCCGCGAGAGGACAACGAGCCAAAAGTGCGATCGCTTTTGATTCGTGCTTTACAAGGTAAATTGCAACGCGAACTAGACCAGACTATTACTATGACTGGTCAATACGGTTTTGAAGTTGACTATCAAAGTCTCGTAGAATTATTTGACTCTCCTCTAAATCTAGAAAACAATCAAAATACCGATTTTGGCTGTAAAATCGCCCATAATTGCGAAGCATTAAGACAAGAAATGGTGTTAGAACTACAAGCCAATCCTCTTCCTCACCAGAAAGGCTTATTAGTTGTAGTTACTAGCATTAAATCTGCTTCTGCTTTAAAGGCGACTGGTGTCTGGCGTGGTTTATCAAACAGAATTAAAGACGAACAATTTGTCCGATATTCCTCTCTAACAGCAAGCAAACAGACTCAAAAAAAAACTATCTTCCTAGTAATCGCGATCGCTCTAATCGTTTCGATCGCGATCGCGCTGCTAATTATCAAATATACCAACCTAGAGAAACCACAACCAGAAGTTATCCCGACCCCTTCGACAATCCAGAAGAATTTGCCCGATATATCAAAACCCGAATCGAATCCATCGGTAAAGCCGAGCAAAATCAAAGAGACAAATTATTTGAGATTTTGACCTATATTCAAACAAGATTAACAGATCTTCATAAGAGTCAAAATTTCAACCTGATGCAATTACCCAACATTCAACAAATAATTTTAAATGAGATCGATTGTCTGTTCCAAGAACTCGATGAAATGCAATGATGTAGTTCGGAGTTCGGAGTTCGGAGTTCGGAGTTCGGAGTTCGGAGTTCGGAGTTCCTGATTTCAGGCTGCTTGCTCTTTCGACTCGGTTTTGGCTTCTAAGTTCGGAGATTTTTGAACTTTAGTTGTAAATTTTTCCAGTTGTAGTGATGCTAAAATTTCTAATCCCGTCTTATGACAACCAATTGTTGCCAAGAGTTTAAAATCGTAGTATATTCCCCAGCGTCCATTTAATTGTTGCTTGAGTGAGTATTGCATATATACAGCTTAATTTGATGGGAACCATCTAGTATTAATATATAGATTGAAATTTTTTTAAACCGTAATAATACCGATTTTAAATTTGGATAAAATCACTAAGCAAGCTCTAGATTAGACTCGATCGAAGCGAACTAGACGAGATGAGATGATTTGGGCTTTACCTAGATTTAATCACAGTAGGATAAATAAATACTAGTAAAATATTGAAATAAAATCTAGAGCAGCAAATATTTTGTTCCTCTAGCAATCCTTGCCCTTAAAATTATATGAATAGTAATAATAATAAGCCGAGAATAGAACCCCGTGCTGGTATAGAAAGAACTTTAGATAATAGTTTTTATTGGACGGCCAAAATTTTAGCATTTGCGATCGCAGGTGTCTTGGTTTGGATTACAATACAAGTGGCACTCAAGGCAATGCCAGCAATGCAACAATTTGGCTTGAGTTTTTTTGTTACAAGTAGCTGGAATCCTGTTAACAGTCAGTATGGAGTTTTGCCCGCTATCTACGGTACTTTGGTCAGTTCGTTTATCGCCCTGGCAATTTCTGTACCAATTGGTTTGGGAGTAGCAATATTTCTCAGTGAAGATTATTTACCTCCCGTCGTGCAGAGAATCATTGTTTTCCTGGTCGAGCTATTAGCGGCCGTACCTAGCGTAGTTTATGGTTTGTGGGGAATTTTTGTGTTGATTCCTTTTCTCAAGGGCTTTACCCCTCTCAGGGGGCCTGGAATGTTGCCTGCTGCCCTAATTTTATCGGTGATGATCTTGCCAACTATTGCTGCCATCTCTCGCGATGCTATTACTAATGTCGATATTGGTTTGCGTCAGGCTGCGGTTGGCTTAGGGGCTACTCGTTGGGAAGCAATTATACAAATTATTTTACCTGCTGCCTCTTCGGGCATTATTGGCGGAATTATGTTGGCTTTAGGACGTGCCTTGGGTGAAACCATGGCAGTAACGATGCTGATCGGTAACTCTAATAGAGTCAATCCTTCGGTATTTGAGCCTTCTAATACGGTTTCTTCGTTGTTGGCTAACCAGTTTGCCGAAGCTAGTGGTTTACAGGTAGCAGCCTTGATGTATGCAGCCTTGATTTTATTTGTAATCACCCTATCAGTAAATGTTTTGGCTCAGTTGTTAGTTACCAGACTACAAAAGATCTAGACTTTACATTGTTAAGCAATGATAAGCGAAGTAGAAATTAGAAAATAGCAAAGTTTTACAATAATGACTGTAAATATGTCAAAACAATCTGACTTTGAAGTAGTCAGTCTTAAACGCAATCCAACTTCACCCCGCACTTTGTTTGGATTAATTATGAGTGGCATCGCTGGCTTATTTACGCTGCTAGCAATTGTGCCTCTGTTTATCATTTTGACTTACTTACTTACCAAAGGTATTAGTTCTCTTTCCCCTTCGGTGTTTACAGAGTTACCACCTCCTCCCTTAGTAGAAGGTGGTGGTTTTGGTAATGCCATTCTGGGGACGGTAATTATGGTAGGCATTGGTGCTTTGATTAGCGTACCTGTAGGAGTGATGGCCGCGATTTACCTTTCGGAATTTAATGAAGGTAAAGCTGCTGAATGGATTCGCTTTGCCACTAATGTACTTAGTGGAGTCCCTTCGATCATCGTCGGGGTATTTGCTTATAGTGCAATTGTTCTGACCAATGTGATTATTCCCAGAGGATTTTCTGCTTGGGCTGGTGGTTTTGCTTTATCAATTTTGATGTTGCCGATTATCGTCCGTACTACCGACGAATCTCTGAAGCTCGTACCCCAAGAAGTCCGACAAGCATCAGTGGGTGTTGGTGCCAATCGATATCAAACTGTCTTGCAAGTAGTCTTACCTGCTGCCTTACCCGCAATTATCACGGGGGTGACTTTAGCGGTTGCTCGTGCTGCGGGAGAAACCGCACCTTTGTTATTTACAGCCCTGTTTACGCAATTTTGGCCAAATTGGAATAATAATCTGAATGAACCCACAGCCTCTTTAGCAGTATTGGTCTACAACTTTGCCATTGTTCCATTTCAGAATCAGCAAGAGTTAGCTTGGGCTGCTGCATTTATTTTGGTGCTTTTGGTTTTAATTACTAGTATTATTTCGCGCTTGGCAACAGCAAAACGGACTTACTAGGTCTTGTTTGATTTGACCGTGCTACTATTGGCGTGGCAAGCTTAATTTGTTGTATTACGCTTACTACTACTACAACAAATTGCGATGCGCCCAGAGAGCAGCCAGAGTGCGATCTCGTACTCCCAATTGTCCGCAAATATTGGTCATACTAAATCCTGTTCGTATAGGTTACTTTTCATTGCCCCCTAAATCCCCCAATAATGGGGGACTTGAAGAATTCGATAATAACTTTTACCAAGCGGATTTAGTATAATGTTCCGTTTTTAGCATTTACAGGCAAATTGTAATTAGTATCAAAAGACCAAGAAGAAGCACTCAAAGCTTGGGTAAAGATTCCAATCAAACTATCGCTATTGCCTGTTAGGTTGCGATGTCCCAAAGTTAAACTAATTCTTTCTGCTCCTGTTGCTACAGTACTGTAGTTATTAATTTCTGCACCATATAACCAGGGACTTTTTTCTTCTACTTCTACCACCAGAGAGCTTTCACCTTCTCCTTCGGCTGGTTGTAAATTGGCTTCAATATTTTCAATAGCTTGATTAGAGCGAAGTAGTTGCAGTTGACCTTCTAAATCATCTAGTTTTACAGGAGTATTGGCACCTAACTCTAAGCGTTTGCGCACAAAATTTTCTCTCAGGCGATTGTTGCCCTCAATTTGAATATCGGCAATACTTCCTTCGATTACTTTTATTTCCACAATGCCATCTTTAATTTCCTGTTGAGGAACGATCGCTCGTGAAGTTATATAACCCTGTTCTAGATATTTCAGAGTAATCGCTTTGGCTGCGTTTCTTAATTGAGTAAGTTTGACTGTTTTACCTTCTAGAGGTTTGATGATTGAGTCTAATTCTTGTTCCGTAAATACAGTGCTGCCAGTAACTTCGATCCTGCTAACAGGTATTTTAATATCTTCGCCTTCTACATCTGGCTCGGGAATAACTGTCGGCTTCTCTTGAGGTAAAATTGGCTCTCTTTCTCGATCTTCTGGTGAAATTTGCTCTAAATCTGGTTGAAGAAAGCGATCGCGATTAGGTTGCTCTGTTTGAGCGATTAGATTATTTTTGTCGTCGATACAACATCGATCGATATTAAATTTAATTAATAATTTTTCTCTGGTGTATTTTGATGTATTACTATAAGCACTTTTACTAGTACTTAATATTGCCAGTATTGCTATCGGAGATATTAATACTAAGCGAAACCACATGTTTATCATAAATTTATTATTTGTAAGCATTTTGTATTAAAACTAAAGTTTTTTCTTATTTTTAGCAATTTATCACATAATTAATTAAAGCAAAATATAAATTTTTTAAAAATTTACTTAATAATTTTCAGGCTTTAATTTAAAATAATTTCAATTTGAAGTAAATTGCAACCCTAGCTAATTTACGTAATTTTTATTCAAAAAATAAACCCAAATTAACTATTTATTTTAAATAATATGAACCAGCCAAGTATTAAGTTCTTATCTCAAATTTATTGCCAAAAATCCTTATGGTTTTTACTAGCTTTATTGGGGATTATTGTTCCTCAATCATCTTCAGCAGAGCCAGTTGCCGATACCACTACTGGAACAAATGTGACTCAGAATGGCAACCAATTTGATATTGATGGCGGTACGAGAGCAGGAGATAATTTATTTCATAGTTTTGAGAAGTTTGGTTTGACCAGAGAACAAACTGCTAATTTTTTGTCTAATCCTGATATTGCGAATATTCTGGGGCGAGTTACTGGGGGCGATGCTTCCTTTATTGATGGCTTGATTCAAGTGACGGGAGGTAACTCCAATCTTTATTTAATTAATCCTGCGGGGATTGTTTTTGGTAATAACGCTAGCCTCAATTTACCTGCATCATTTACCGCTACCACCGCCGACGGTATTCAAATAGGTGATTTTTGGTTCAATGCTTTAGGAGATAATACCTACGAAAATCTCTTTGGCGATCCTTCTGGTTTTGCCTTCGCTACCGACCAAGCAGGAACCATAATTAACAGTGGTAATTTAGCGGTTAATACAGCAGAAACTATCTCCTTGGTGGGGGGATTAGTTATCAACACGGGTACTATCGAAGCTCCCGAAGGCAATGTCAATATTACTGCCGTACCAGAGAAGCAGCTTGTAACCATTACTCCTGAAGGTTCATTACTCAGTTTGGCATTGCCTGTAGATGCCGAAGGACAACTATCTGCTAACTCGGCTTTTATTACTCCCGCCGATTTGCCTACTTTGTTGACTGGTGGGGAAGAGGTTTCGGCTACGGAAGTAGAAATTGCTGAAGATGGTTCGATTAGACTAACTGATAGTGATACTACTATTGCTGCCGAACCTGGAACTATTGCTAATTCGGGAGAAATCATTGCTGC
>JASJEI010000228.1 GCA_030064795.1 Pleurocapsa sp. MO_226.B13
GAGTGCAGCTTTGAGAAATCGAGGATTGGGAATCTGTGTCCCATCGCTCAAACTAGCTGCTGCATTTACCCCAAAATCAAATGGGTGCAGCTCTATTGAGCGAAAAGTTGAGCTACTTTACAAGGTTGAGATGGCGGCGAGGATTGACACCATCGTGAGGATTTTGAAGCTGAGGGAGCTTCTTTTCGGCATAGCGTGAGGTGTGGTTCCGCTGTTGTTCTTGCTGCTCATGAAATGTCCAGTAGTCTTCGAGGTCACCGCTGGCATAAAGAGAACGTAACTTCAGCACTGCCTCAGCACCCCTCAGACAGAGAGCGTGCTCCTGTGCGATCCATCCGGTCATTGATGAGATGTCGACAGGTGCCCTCAATTACCCCGGAACAAATCGGAAAACCTTGGGCCAGATAAGTTTGGTATTCTAGGAATTCTTTGTACTTCAAGAGGTAGTCAGCACATTTATCGACGGGTTTACGTTGAACTTCAGTCAGGCCTCGAAGTGTTGCACTTCTACGGATTCCGCCAGCTACATAGCTGGCTTGCCCATATAAGAGCTTCAAAAACCGCTCAGCTACCCATTCTTCAGACTCTTTACTGCCAGCCTGGAAAAAAGCATGAGCCGCTTTCCACAGATAGCTAAGGACATGCATCAAGTCGAGGATAATGGTGAGCTGGATAGAATGTTTCTGGGCATACTGCTTGAGAAGGTCTAACTGAGTCTTATTCCCATCGACGAGAGCAATCCATTGCTTTTGTTGGTTGGGGTCTCGACGCAAGGCTTCGTCGAATACCTCCCCAATGACTTTCTGGGGTTCTTTCTGGAGACTCGCCCACACCCGCTTCTGTTCTGGGCGAGGTCGTTTGAATTCTACCAGTCGCAGACGTTGCATAATATTAGCGTACACTTGTTCTGGCGTTCGTTCAAAAGGCTTAACTGTATAGACAGCAGCGACTGTTGCCATGCGCTTTGAGCCTTTTTTCTCCCCCTTTGATAGTTTGCTCTCCAGCTTCTGCTTACGCTTTTGGGCTGCTTTTTGGGTTGGCTGCCGCAGATCTGACTCTCCCATCACTACTCCTTTTCCATCCACGCTCAATGCCAGAATGGAGCCGCTTTCTTGGGGCTCTAGGACTACTGAGTCTTGGTCATAAAAAGCATCGAAGTCAATTGCTGCGCGGTTCACCAGCTCTTCGGCTTGGCGTTTAGGCACATGGGCTCCTGTTGTTCTCTCCAGTCCCTCAATAGTTTCGTCGAAGGAGTTCTTGACCGCTTCGGTGGTCACCCCCTTGCGAACCCCAAGAGAGTAACGCTCTTTGGGTAAATTCAGGTCTCCATCGAGGGGATAGAGCATACTCTGCCCCTTGGCCTCATAGCCAATGCGATTGACCCAAACAGTTCCGAACAATGACTCCAGCGAGCGCCCCCGTTCGCGCCTGTAAGGAAGAACCAGACCCTCATTATTCACCACAGGATTCAAGGACACACCCGGCCCTCTTGCCTCCAGGTGTCCCTGCAGAAGTAGCCGCATAACCTCGATTCCCCTAATGTTGATTAGGCTTTCCAGCTCACTGTGGGTCTTCTTCTGGGTTTCTCCCCCCGACAGCTCCTGCACCAATTCCTCGAATGCACGTTGAGCTGGAGTAAATGGGTTCTCTAGATCAACCAAATGTGCTTCAATCTTCATGGGGCTTCTCCTTTAACGAACATATGATGGTCAACTAATCCATATGTTCGCGGATAAGCCCTTTTCTTGCCTAGTTTCTCTACCCAAAACCTTGACTCGGGTGTCGCTAGGAAGAGCTACACCCTTTTAGATTTGGCTACAGGTACGGGAATGGTAGCCATAGAAACTGCTAACAAGGTTGGTTCTTCGGGAGAAGTTATAGGCATTGATATTTCTTCAGGATTACTTGCGGTTGCTCAACAAAAGATCGATGCAGCGAAATTAAATAATGTTATCAAATTACTGTTAGCAGATGTCGAAACCCTAAACTTGCCTAAAAGTAGTTTTGATTGCATTTTCTGTTGTTCGGCACTACCTTTATTAACAGATGTTCCTGCGGATTTGCGCTTGTGGCATGGTTGTCTCGTCCCAGGAGGAAAGTTAGGCTTGTGCGTCTTTGCCGAAACTGCTTTTATTTATGGAGTTGTGTTACAAAAAATAGCCCGAAGTTACGGCATTAATATAGTTATGAGCGATTTAACAGGAACTAAAGCAAAATGTCGCTCTTTACTGGAAAAAGCAGGATACAAAGATATTCAGATTACAACCGAACAATACGGCAGCTACATTACCTTAGAACCATCTGCCAGTAAAAGTTGTGATACTAGTCTACAGCATCCTCACTGTCACCCTTTGTTGAAGCTAAAACCGCAAGAGTTAGAACAAGCAAAAGTCGAGTATGTTCGTGAATTAGAAGCGTTAGTTACAGAAAAAGGCATTTGGAATGATATCACAACCTACTTTGTAACTGGTAGTAAATAACCAAAAACCAAGAGAAACAAAATTTTTAATTAACGCGAGGTAACAATAATTCCTGTCTTCTTAATCGATCTTCGCGCTGCTGTCTTTGCTGCTGTATTCGTTGTCTGAGTTCATTCTGATTTCGTTGCCACTGCTGTTGTCTTTGTTTAGATTGTTCTATCTTTTGGTCTTGGGTTCGTAATATTTGTTCGTATTCCTGATTTCTTTGCTGTCGCAATTGTTGTCTTTGTTCTTCGATAAGTCTTTGCTGCTGTTGAAATTCTTCTTGGCGGTCTCTTTGCTCGGTTCGCGGTTGTATAATTGCTTCTTGTAATGCTAGCTTGGTCTCAAAAGTCTTTTTTGGGTTTCCCGCAGCCGAATCTACTAGTAAGGTGGTCAGGATAAGCAGACAAAGCGGTTTGGTTTTGATTAGCCGATTTAATCGATTTAGCATTAGGTTTCCTCTCCTAGGAATAGAGTCTAAATTCCTTCGACTCTTTAAATATTGCCCTACTATTATTTTGACAGAACCGATAAAGAAAAGGATTAACCTTCGTATATTGCTAAAAGTAAATTGGTAATCTGCGATCGCTAATCCTTATTTCCTGATTCCTCGTTCCTCAATTACCCTCTGGTAATGCGGACATGACTCATAATCCGACTTTTTCTTGCTTCCTTGCTGCCAGAATTAAGATCGTAGTTACCCTTGCTACGCTCTAGATGTTCCATACGTCTTTTTTGGGTACTAGATGATGTCGCAGATCCATTCTCTGGATTGTAGTTTTGCGGAAGACGTTGAAAATTAATTTCCCCACCAGAACTTTTAGCTAAATGTTCTCTAATGCGCTTTGTACGGTCTGAGGGAAAGCCCGATGTTTGCTGATTTGCCATAGCTAATATGTATCAAATATGTATCAAAAAAATATCTGATTATATTTTGACTCATTTGCTACATATTGAATTAAAAATATTTGTAGGTTCTACCACCTGGCTTTACTACTCAATTTCTGCACTTTCGGTTTATTGTCCTAAATTATATAGCTTTTAAGTATTTTTACGAGGAAAAAATAAAGTTTTAATAAATTTGGCAAACCACAAATATTGCTACTTCATAGTTATAATTATTGCCAATAAAGGAGCGAAGCATAATTTACCTTTACTGGGACTAGTAAACAAGACAAATCTAGTTTTTAGATCATAGATAAAAATAGTGATAGTATAAGTGTAACCTCGTAAGAGTAAATACTGAAAACTTTATTTTTATTGCCTTATTTCGATATGCCCTTCGTACAATTAGGGAAAATTACTAAAACCTTACCTGCGATCGCTCCTTTTGTTTGTTTGGCGGGTATTGTGCTTTTACAAAGCCAAGAATATAAAAAATCTCTTCAACAATTAGACCGTGCTAACTATCTCAGTCAAGAACAAGAACAAGCAAGATTAGTCAAATTTCAAAGGCAAACACCTGCCCTTGGTTTTGATAACTTAGTTGCAGATTGGTCGTATCTCAATTTTGTTCAGTACTTCGGCGATAAAAATGCTAGAGAGACAATTGGCTATCAATTAGTACCTGAATATTTTGCGACTATTACTCAGATCGATCCCCGCTTTACTCAAGCTCATTTAAGACTTTCTATTGCTAATTCTATGTACGCTGGCGAAGCTGAAACCACCGTTACTTTGATGGAAGAAGTTTTAGCTTCAGTAGAACCAGAATCTGAAGGTGCTGCACTACTTTGGACTTCTAAAGGATTGGACGAATTACTTTTTTTGGGCAACAAAAAAGCAGCAATTAATTCTTATAAAATAGCTGCACAATGGGCTAATTTAAGTACGGATAGTCGTCCTGATGGCTTGACTATCAAAGATTTAGAAACAGCTTTAGAGTCTACTACCGAAATAGAAATCAAAGAAGCTCAAATCAGAGCTTGGTCTAGTGTCTTAGGTCATGTTAAAGATCATCAAAGAAAAAGAGAAATTATCAATAAGATTAGTAATCTCAAGGCAGAATTGCTCATTTTAGAACGAGCAGCAGCAACATCAAACTAAGGAATTAAGATTTTTTCCATTAAGTAATTAACAAAATTCTCGCCTCGACAACTGACTTGTTGTTCTTTAATTACTGAAAATCCTTGCTTAGTAAAAAATGGTTTGGCGGTAATGCTAGCTTCTGTATATAAACGAGCTAAATGCAATTCTACAGCTTTAGCTTCTATGGCGCGATAAATTTTCGTGCCTACTCCTTGACCCTGATATTGGAAATGACAATAAAAACAATCAATATGACCATTTGTTTCTAATTCTCCAAAACCAATAATCTTTTTATTTTCTTCGGCTACATAAGTAAACCGACTCGAACATATTGCTAGCCAATCTCGGAAATAAATATTATCGGGCGACCAAGCTTTTACTTGTGCTAAAGAATAATCTTTAATATTAATTTTTCTAACCGTATCGTGGAATATTTGGGCGATTTGTTCGGTATCTTTTGGTTGGAATAATCTAACTATCATTGTTTAGATCGAGCGAATATTTGAAGTCTTATATTTTCTGCGATCGCAATTATTATCATTTATTGTTTAATTGCTAGAAAAAAGCCTGTAGGGTGGGCAAACATGACATGAGAAAATTAGCGTTTCGTTCAATATTGTTACCCACCAAACTAACCAACCATTTGTAGCTAAAGCCACAATATTTAAATTAGACATTTTTGTTTGGTGAAATAACCATATAAAGATAGATAAGCATCTTTAACTAACTACAACCACAGACAGAGATATTGACCTCGTTTCGCTCAGTCATTGATTAAATGAAATTAATTAGCGATCGCAACAAATGAATGACTCTCAAAAGATATTTTAGTCTTCCTATTATGTCAACCTACCGCACTTTGATAAACCTTTTCGTTGGCTTTGATTGATTTGAAAAAGTCTACTACTGGACGTGGATAGTCTACGCCTAATCTAACTGCATATTGTTTTTGTTCGTCTTGACTTAGTTTCCAAGGTTCGCGTACTTTGTCCCCAGGTAAGGAGGCTAATTCTGGTAACCAGTGTTTAATGTATTCTCCTTTGGGATCGTAGTCTTTGGTTTGTTTGGGAATATTAAAGTAACGAAAACCCCGCGCATCGTTACCTACCCCTGCGGTATAGTTCCAGTTGCCCCAATTACTGCACACATCATAATCAACGAGCAAAGATTCAAACCACTCTGCACCCATGCGCCAGTCAATACCCAAATTTTTAGTCAAAAAGCTGGCAACATTTTGTCTGCCTCGGTTGGACATAAAGCCCGTAGCTGCTATCTCTCGCATATTTGCATCAACTAGGGGATAGCCTGTTTTGCCTTCACGCCAGAGGTCAAATCTTTCCCAGTCCTGTTTCCAAGGAATCGATATCCCCTGCAACCCTTCAATTTTAAAGATTTCGTTACCGTGTTTTGCCACAATAAAGCGGAAGAAATCTCGCCAAATAAGTTCAAAAATCAGCCAGTAGGTAGAGTTGTTTTTGACTCTTTTATATTCGTATTCAATTACGCGATCGCTAATATATCGAGGAGAAATACATCCCAAAGCCAACCAGGGAGAGAATTTAGAAGAGTAATTTGCCCCTAACATTCCGTTACGAGTTTCTTTATAATTTTTGAGACAATCTTCTTGCCAAAAGTAAACCTCCAGTCTCTTAATCGCTTCGGTTTCGCCACCTTTAAATTTTAATACCGCCCGCTCGTCAAATTCAGGTTTTTCTAAGCCCAATTCTTCTAGGGTGGGGATTTCCCCCAGTTCGATTTCGGGTAGAGATGGTAACTCTTTTGGTGCGGGAATAGCTTGGTTAATTTCGGATTTTTTCTCTACCTGCTTGCGGAAATTGGTATATAACTCTGGAACTTGGTTTATTTTAAAAGGCAAATCTTCGGGTAGATATAAAGTAGCTTCCCAATAGGTTGCAGTCTCGATATTTTTAGCAGAAAGAGCTTTTTTGAGTTTCTTCTCAACTCGTTTTTCTTCCGATGTTACCTCTTTACTATAAGCAACTGTGTCTACCTTTAGCTGTTCGGCGATCGCGGGTATTATTTCCTCTGGTAAACCCCGACGCACCACTAGGTTACTACCCAATTTTTGTAGCGAAGAACGTAAGTCAGCAACACTTTCCAGCAGAAATTGAGCGCGATAACTACCAGTCTTGGGAAAGCCAAAGGATGTCTCGCCAAAGCTGCGATCGTCAAAGCAATATACGGGAATTATCTCTGCTTGCTGTTGTACTGCTTCATCCAGTGCCAAAAGATCGTGAACTCTTAAGTCATTGCGATACCAAATTAAGATACGTTGTCTGCTCATACTGAAATTAAATTTATTTATTTAAATGTTGATTCGGTTTTTGGGAAAGCTATTCGCTTTTGTGGTACAAGATCGCGATCGCACCCTCGTCTGTTAAGAATAGCTAACTTTTGTTATATATATTTATGTAATTAAAGTGAAATGCAAATTACATGGCCGCCCGCAAAAAGCAAGGCATCCTGGTTGACCTAAGCTAGGGATCTCTTTTTTAGTCCGATTGTCGCAGCGGATAGGCAGGCGATCGCCTGGTTCTCAGTTGTTTGGACGTGGAAACACAACTAAATAAGTCGGCTCGTCGAAAGAGGAAACCACTTTAGTGATAAAGTAAATCCTCTTCACTTCTAGGGAGAGGAGAACGTCAATGAAGGTAATTCTAGTGAGGGAGGTGGCGCGATCGCGCTACTTTAGCAAATCCCATCGCTGTATCGATTGCACAGCGATGGTTTTCGCGACAGGCTGTGTGACTGTGAAACCAGCCTTCGATCTACGGCTAGTACAATTACTAGTTTGCGATCTACTACATAACGACTGCCATTTCTGGTGACAGAACCCCTTGTTCTGTGTTTAGGTAAACTTATCTTATTTACGTTCCATGGATTGAATTAGAGAATTACTACTACCGAGCAATTCTTCGAGTATTTGTAATGCTTCTTTTTGCTCGCGCACATGAGCATCGATAAAACAACCAATAGATTCCACCATTAAAGAACGAATTTTTTTATCTTCTGCTGGCGTGGCAGTAGAGTCAGAAATCCAGATTTGAGTAGTATCGAAAGGTTCTGAGATGGAAAAGTGATTTGCTCCTTCAATAAGAAGCAGATAACTATCATTTCTTCCGCCAGAAATTGCCTCATTGAATGTGTACCGAATTGAAGTGGTAGCATCTCCTGTAATTCCATAGCTGCTGCTAAGTTTGAGCATTGCATCATCACAAGTTCCTCCTATTAGTAATAGAGGTTGTGCATCAGGTAAAGGTAAAATAGTCTTGGGTTTGTGACCCAACATAACAGGGGCAGCAGAATGACTAGCGTAAGAAAAAGCTGCTTTCACTTGTGGGAAAAAGCGGGGATCGGCATTTTCTATTGCCATTCTCCCTCCAGCAGAGTGACCACCTAAAATTATTTTTTGCAGATCCAATAAACCTGCTAAAGGTTCTTCTTGATTAATTTTTTCTAATGCACTAAGCAGTGTAGGTAAGGTATGACTTGTAGGTTTAGTACCATAAGTTTCTGGTTTCCATGCAGCTAATTCAAAGCCAGGGGTAAGGGTTATTTTACCTGGTATATATTCTTCAATCCAGTTAAACGTAACTACAACCAATCCTCGTTCGGCCAACTTAATTGCTAGCCATTGATACATTTCCATACCGCATTTGAAACCACTTAAAAAAATAACCACTGGAAAAGGTGCTTTAGTGGTATCGGCTGGTGCAATATCTCGCTCGACATCAATTTTTTCCAGCACAGATGCTGGATAGAAAACTTTCAGATGAATCGTATCATAAGGAGATTGAGCATTTTCAACTTTAGCAGCTCGAAAAAAAGCTCGAATAGTCATCAATTTTCTCCGCAGAATTAAGGTAAGACTATTTATTATTATCAATCTAGGGGCAAGAGATTTTGTAACTCGTTTGGTTACAGTATAAGGATAAGCTTGGGAAAAGGACTTCAGGTACTTCTCAAGGCTACAATTGGGTCTAACTTGGCTGCTGCTTTGGCGGGAAAAACTCCAAAAGAAAGACCGATCGCCCCAGAAATGCCTACCGCCAGCACAATAGCTACAGGAGAGATGGTAGGTGCAAGGGGAGAAACCGCACCGACAATAAAGACTCCAGTGACACCGATCGCCGTACCGATCGCGCCCCCCGCAGCCGAGAGGATAGTGGCTTCAATCAAAAATTGCCAGAGAATATCGCTTTCTTTTGCCCCGATCGCTTTACGCAAGCCAATTTCTTGGGTTCTTTCGCTGACTGCTACCAGCATTATATTCATGACCCCAATACCACCAACCAGGAGAGAGATCCCCGCGATCGCAGCTAGTAAGACAGTTAAACCATTGGTAATTGTGCCGACAATTTCTAAGACATCTTTTTGGGTACGAACGCTAAAATCATCTTCCCCAGTAATTTGGTGACGCAGACGTAAAAGGTTTTCGATCTGTAACTTGGCTGCACGGATACTATCTTCGTCTTTGGCCGCGATCGAAATAACGGTTACTTGAGTACCGTAGGGAGATTTATTTCCCACAATTTGATTGGCCATAGTGGTGAGAGGGACATAAACCGCCAAGTCTTGGTTTTGTCCTAAAAAAGCCCCCTTAGCCTCCAAAACTCCAATAACTTCTAGGTTAAGATTTTTAACGCGGATCTTTTTACCCAGAGGATTTTGTTGCGGAAAAAACTTGTCTGCTATTTCCGAACCCAAAACTACCACTCTACGGTTGCGTTTAACGTCTACATCGTTAAAGAACCTCCCCCGATCTACCTCAAAACTTCTTACAGTTAAATATTCTGGAGTAGTACCGATCACCTGCTCGTTTGCATTACGATTGCGGTAGGTAATTAATTGATTTCCCGTAATTTGGGGGGCGACTTCTTTGACGCTAGGTACTTGTTCGGCGATGGCGATCGCATCCGACCAAACGAGAGTTTGTGGCGTACCAAAGGTAGTACGCCTTTCTTCTTGCGTTCCTGGAACGACAAAAATTACATTCGGGCCGAGGGATTCAAACTGTTCTGAAGCGAGGTTTTTTGCCCCTTCGCCCACTCCTACCATGGCAATTACCGAAGCATTGCCAATAATAATACCCAACATAGTAAGACTGCTACGCATTTTGTTGGCCATCAAGGTAGCAGTCGCCATTTTAAAGCTTTCTAAGATCTTCATTATGCTGGGTTTGAACTAGCTGCGCGATTGTTTAATGTTTTTTAGCGATTAACTCTTCTTACTGGCTACTTCTGCCCATCCTAACTTAGCTGTAAAAAGTCAGCACGAGCTAGACTTGCCAAGCTTTTTGCAACTTTGTCCATACTGTTGCCACAGTTTGTTTGACTTCGTTTTGGAAACTCCATCTTTGGAACTCGCGTTCGTATGTCTCACCCTTGGTCTGATATGCTTTCCAGCCATTGAGAGCTACACTTAGTCCCCAAAATAGCAAAATATATAAAGACCAAGAAAGAGTCCCCGCAGACAGGAAATTAAGAGAAACGAGAAAAGTGTTAACGATCGCGAAATTGGTTAATTTTTGTTGAAATTTCTGGCGACGATATAAATTGAAAGCGCGACGTTTGCCATCGATGACTTTTTGTTCTAGCCAATCTCTTTCCGCAGCTTGAATTGCTGTCTGGCTAATGTCTAGCTCTGAGGCAATTTCCCATAGCTGCTGTCTGCTCAATTCTCCGTCGGTGGTATGGCGTGCGATCGCCAAATTTAGGATTTGTTGGATATCTTCCTGACTATAGGAGTCGGGATATTGTGGGGTTGTATCTGGCATATTCTTATTGCATCTCTCCACTATAATTATTATGCCCAAGATTTGCTTAGTTGCTACGGTAATTTTAGGGCGGTTTTTACTGCACTGTGGAAAGATGAATTGTTATTTACGCTTCGTTACAATTTTAATAATTAAATAGTAAGTAAATATATAAAATTCTCGTACTTATCTAGTTTGATCTAGCGCATTATCAACAGAAACAAAGGAGTATGCCATGAATGGCAACATCAGAATCGGTAATTTATTTGGTATCCCATTTTTCATTAACCCATCGTGGTTTTTTGTTTTGGGATTAGTTACTTGGAGCTATGGTTCGAGTTTGACTAGATTTTCCGAATTAACAGGGATAATGCCCTGGTTTTTGGGTTTAGTCGCTGCTCTACTATTATTTTCTTCGGTACTCGCCCACGAGCTAGGACACAGCTTTGTAGCTATCTCTCAGGGAATCCCCGTCAAATCTATCACTTTGTTTATTTTTGGTGGTTTGGCAACCCTAGAAAAAGAATCGGAGACTCCCCTACAGGCGTTTTTGGTAGCGATCGCTGGGCCTTTAGTTAGCGTGCTGCTCTTTGGTCTTTTTTCCTTCGTCGCAGCTACAGCAACCCTGAGTTTGCCCTTGAAAGCGATTGTTTCTTTGGTAGCATACATCAACTTGGTCTTAGCACTATTTAACATGATTCCTGGACTACCCCTGGATGGTGGTAACGTCCTCAAGGCGATCGTCTGGAAGATCACGGGTAACCCCAACAAAGGAGTAATTTTTGCGGGTAGAGTCGGTCAAGTTATCGGTTGGTTGGCAATTAGTTTGGGTTTCTTGTCTATATTGGGGATCTCTGAGATCGGAAGTATTTGGACTTTGTTGATCGGTGCATTTTTATTACGTAATGCTGGCTTTGCTGCTCAATCTGCTGCCGTACAGGATAAGTTAAGTCAGTATACTGCCAAGGATGCTGTTATTCCAGATAGTCCGATTGTTAGTCAACAGCTAACGATTAGAGAGTTGGTTAACAATTATGTAATCGGCAAAGAACAGTGGAAAAAGTTTATCGTTGTCGATGACAATCGTCGTTTACGGGGTGAAATTGCGATCGCAGATTTAAAGCAAATCTCGACTTCTCAGTGGAATGAAGTTTATTTGCAAGAGTTGCTCAAACCCGTTAACGAGGCTAATATTATCTCGGCCGAGACTTCCTTATTGGATGTAGCCAAAGACTTTGAACTTAACAATCCCCGCGAATTGATCGTAGTCGGAGAATTAGGCGAAGTATATGGTTTATTAGAAAAAGCTTCGATTATTAATCTGATGACAAACCAAGAGTCGCAAAACGATCGCTCTGGTGTTAACTCAGATCGCGATCGCGAAAAAATCTTGCAGTCTTAGACTAAGCTTGGTGGGAAAATCAACCGATGAACCTTGAAACCAGATGGACAACTTACGGGCTGGAATTAAACTCCAGCCCCGCATCCTCTTCTAAGATAGTGTTGGTGAGGTTAGTATTGCTAATCACCGCGTTGTCTAAGTTAGTATTGTTGAGGTTCGCGCCGATTAGTTTGGCGTTAGTCAAATTAGCATAACTTAAGTCAGCATTGCTTAGGTTAGCTGCAATTAACTTGGCATTAGTTAGGTTCGTTCCCTGTAGATTTGCCCCAGATAAATCGGCTTCGATCAGATTAATGTTGGTTAAATTTATCTGGGATAAGTCAGCATTACGCAGATCTGCATGGCGAAAATTAGTTCTGCCCAAAGCATAACCTTGGAGTAAATTAGCACGATCGCTCGTTCTTAATTCTCTTTGGGGTGAGCTGGTTACGGTAAATGTTACTTGCTGTTGGCTGGCGATTAATTGGGATAGTTCTTGATAAAGAGAGTAGTCTCCAATTCCACTAATGTTTACCCAGGCTCTAGTACGAGTCAACCCCACTAACAGTTGATTGCGCAAGTATAAATTGCTTTCATTTTGAGCAATTTTATCTAGGCCGATTAAATAAACCAGATCGGCTTCTTGCCCTTTAGCACGATAAATAGTAGAAATAGTAATCGCCCCTGGATACCAAAACCGATTGTAATCGCGTTGTTGATAGGGAGTATCTAAACAGTTAAAGGTAAGTTGGGTAGGCAGATAGATATTTATCCCCTGATTGATTAAAAAGGTAGCAGTCTGTTTAACTAGGGATGCGGTATCGTAATATGCCCCCAAAACTATAATTAAAATTTCTCGTTCTGGCTGTAAATTATCCTGAGTTAAATTTTGTTTGATTTTTTGAGCTAAGACGGTTAACTCTTGCTGACGAGAGGTAAAGCGATCGAAGTAAATCATCTCTTTTTGCCATAATTGACTAATCAGATTAGGAGAATTATGCTCTTCTCTTGCTAAGGTTATTCGCGCTCCTAACTGCCAATTACCTATTATTCTATATCCTAACGCTTGCCATTCGACTCGATCGATCGAGCCTGTAATTATCCCCTTTTTTCTAAGTATCCCCATCGCTATTCCCTGGGCGACAAAAATCACCTGATGGGGTGTACGATAACAACGAGAAATAATTTCGGTTTTATTGATTTGTCCTTCGTATGTTCCCGTAACCAGATGTCCTAATTCTTCACCGAACATCTCTACTGGTTCGGGAATTTTCAAACTGTCTAAATTTTGTAGTTCGTCATAAGCCCAAATCAATCGTCTTTGTTCGGGATGAATTGGATCGACAGGACGCAAGGATTGATAAACTAACCAGAAAAAAGGCTGCTTGTCTTGATATTGCCAACCCTCGGCAACTAAATCTTGCGCTTCATCAATCAAAACTGCATCAAATAGTTGAGGAATAGTTTTATTTTCTAACAATTGCCAACAAGCTTCTGCCAGGGCTTCATTTGGCTTTTTACTAGTAGTAAAAGGCACGGCTACTGGTAATGTTCCTGTTATCTTACAGACTGTACTATAAAAACCTGGTTGTTGTTTGCTTCCCCAAGCATGAAGAATTTTTAAATTAGCTTGTTGAGTCTGATAATTGAATTTGTCTTGAGTGTAGTAACGAATCCACTTATCTACCTGATGCGTAATCAAATCGTATAAACTACGGGAAAAAAAGACCAAGGCAATTTGCCATTGCGGATACTTAACCGACATCAAAGCTGCTTTTTGACACAATAAAACCGTTTTTCCCGAACCTGCAACACCTCTAATTCTTTGCATCCCATTGGGGATTTGTTTGGCAATTCTTTCTTGTTGTAGATCTAATTGATTCAGACGCGATCGCACTTGTTGAATTAGATCGCGACGACTCTGAGACGAACAAGGCAAACGTCGATAATCCGCACTATATAGGGGAGTACCACCCAAAACAGCTAATAATAAATCCCATTGGGTAGGAGTTAATTTCTCTCCCCAAATTATCGGATTAGTTTTAGTAATTAGTTCGATAATTAACTGGGAATTACTAAGTCTATCTTGAAATAAGATTGGGGGAGAATGAGGTAATTTATCGAACCCCCGATCTTGCCACTGAGCTAAAGTAATCTCAGGTAGGGCTACTATCGCTCTGGAGGTTACTTTTTGTCTTAATAAAGGCTCGCGATCGCTATATTCTAGTAGGGCAAATAATTGTTTTTCTGCTTGTTGATAAGGATTACCGTACTCAGTATAAAAATTATTATATTGCCAACGATGTCCTTGAATTCCAGCTAACTGTTCGATTTTAATTGCTTTGACTTCAATAACAATCAAACCCAGTTGACGATCGACAATTAAAATATCTGGTTCTTTACGAGATTTTCCTGTCTGCGAAAAAATAGGATAACGCCAGTATCCCAAACAATTACGCGATTTAAAAGCGTTTTTTAGACTATCCCAAACTAACTTTTCCCCCGCCTCCCCCTTATTACCCAGCGTTTCAGTTTGAATAAATTTATGGGGATTGTTCATTTAAGAATCTGTTATCAAGTAGGCATGCAGAAATAATTATAAAATGGATCTTGCTCGTACTTTGAATGAGTTACTCTACACTTACTACTTATTACTTACCACTTCTCGATTGCGATCGGATTTAGAGAAAAATTCTGTCTATTTATATTTTTGGCGACAGAACCATCTTCTGTTACTGTTACTAAATTTAGATTTAAGCGATTGTCCCCTCCTTAGAGGAGAAACTATCTTGGTAACTGTAGAGTTCGCCTTGGGAGAAGAAGTTAATTCATTGCTTGCGCCGAAAGTAGGTATGGCTGACCAAAATTTAATCACTATTATTAAAACAACGACTACCCCAATAATAGGGGTTAAAAATTTTATCAATTGACTAACAGCCCTAGTAATTGAAGATATTACACTAGTGATGCTGGTGAGAGTTTTTTCGATCGACTGGCTAAACTTACAAAACATATGTACTTACTTGCTTAAATTACACTCGACGACTGTTGAGCTTAGGTTCAACAGTCATCGATCGGACTTAGTTCAAGACCAATACCCCAATTACCTAATTAAGGTGAATAAGATTGATTCTAAAAGCTCGATCAACTCTTCCTCAGACTCTGGAGCATCTACTAGCTTTTCAATACGCGCTCTATGGGGGCTGAGCTTACTTTCTCCGAAACGCGATAATAACTTATCAAAAAGATGAGGAGCTAAAATCTCGTAAAAAACCGACTCAAGACGACATAGCAAGACTGGCAAATATGTCTTTGCCTACATTGCAGCGCATGATAGGGAGTAAAGATAAATCTTGTTTCCATAAGTGCGAAAGATTGCTAGTTGAAAACATTGTCAAAGTACTGGGTCTTAAACCAACTGATATAGTTGACCCAAAAGACTGGTCTCCTCGGCTAATACCACTAGAGTTTGAAAGGCTTATTGAAGAAAAAACTAAGTTATTTTGCGGACGCAAGTTTGTATTTCAGGATATTGAGGATTTCTTGAATGAACAAGATCGTGGTTACTTTACTATTATTGGCGATCCAGGGATGGGCAAAAGTGCCATTGCTGCTAAGTATGTAGACGATAACCACGCTATTTGCTTTTTTAATGTTCGTGCTCAGAGAATAAATCGTCCTGAATTATTCCTCAAGACAATCCGCGAACAATTAAAAGAGCGTTACGACTTGCCAGATGTAGAAGATGATTCCTTATCAACTTTGTTGTCTAAGGCTAGTAAAAAATTACCCACTAACGACTCTTTGGTGATTGTTGTTGATGCCTTAGATGAAGTTGACCAAGAAGTGACTGGGAATCTTTTATATTTACCTACTATTCTTCCAGAAAGGGTTTACTTTTTATTGACCAGAAGACCTTATGAACCAAGTCAGGAAAGGTTGAGTATTGACCCCAGTACCTGATTGACTGACAAAACCTCTAAAACATTGATTTTTCGTAGGTTGGGTTGGCTTGACTCGTAACCCAACGAAAGTATGTCCTGTGTTGGGTTTCATCCTTCAACCCAACCTACAATTTGAAATTGAGAAACTGTCTGAAATTTTTATAACCGCTCAAATCTTTGTTAGATAGGCTTTTTAGCCATTTTAAGATCGTCTTTTGTCAGTCAATCAGGGGGT
>JASJEI010000229.1 GCA_030064795.1 Pleurocapsa sp. MO_226.B13
AAGTTAGAGAGAAACCCCACTATATTAATTAGCCAATTAACCAAGAATCTTGAGATTGAATGGAGCGAAAATCAATTTGCGGGAGCAACCTAGAGTCAGAGAATTGAAATTAAGTTAAATTAAAGAATCCAATTTCTTAAGATTGTATTCCAAAGGAAATCTGAAGAAATTGGACAAAATGAAGCTAAGAGAATAATGTAGCTTCAAAATTATGGTACTGAAATTTAGAGAAGTTTGGAAATCTTGCGTTTCTTCTGAGACAGTAGAAAGTAGTGTAGAAGCAGCAAAAGCGGTATTTGAATTAGCTGAAACTCTCGAAGAACAAAAGGACGATCCTCAGATTAAAAAGTTAGTAGAGAAAATTCCGACTCTACTAGAGGCTCTTAATTCACCATTAGGGGAAGTTATTAATTCCGCTGTGCCGTTTTTGCCTATCGCCACAGGAGTTATTAAATTTGCGATTGAAGCAAATAAACAAGAACCAACCCTGACTGAAACTGTAGCACTTGTCTCTCAAGTAGCTTATTTAGAGAGTATCAAAGAGACTTTAGCTTCCAAGACAATCTTTACTGAAGATCAACACAAAGAATTAAAACAAGTTAAGAAACAACTCCAGAAATTAGAAGATTTTGAAATAAATGACAAGGAAGCTAGATTAGCTTTGGTTTATTTTCATCAATCCAAATTAGCCCAAGCATTTAATGAAGTCCTATCAGCAAAATTACAAGAAACTAGAATGGCTGAATCAGAGGTTCAAACTTGTGTAGAAAAAGTAGCAATCAATACGGCACAATACATTCCTTCAGCTTTAGCAGAAGGTGGAGAGAGAGTAAAAAAATTATTAGATTGGTATAGTTCTGGTGGTAGGGAAGAATTTGATAAATATCTGAGTATCGATACTTATTTAGAGGAGGAAATCAAATCCCTACCAGCGCAATCAGTTTTCAAGGAGAAGTTTAGCTTTCAAGATATTTATGTACCTCTCAAGGCAATTCCCTTAAACAAAAATGGTGAGGAAATTAGCGATGCTGATGATTTCGTTTTAGAAGAATGGGCGCGGGAATTTATTATCAACCCTGAAACATCGGATAAAGTGATATTTATTCAAGCTGGGGCAGGAAGAGGAAAAACCTTATTTTGCAAGATGTTTGCTGATTGGGTCAGACAGAACTTACATCCCAAGCTAACTCCGATTTTAATTCGACTAAGGGATATAGAGAACTACGATCGACCAATTTCGGAAATTCTCAGTAGTACCCTGAGAAACCGAGATTTTGTCAGTAGCGATTCTGGATGGATCACAGATCGCAATATTCGATATTTATTTTTGCTCGATGGTTTTGATGAATTGCGAATGGAAGGCAGAGCCAGTGGTGGGATCAAGGACTTTATTGACAACGTAGGAAGGTTTCAAAAATATTTTAGTGGTAGGGAAACAGGACATCGGGTAATTATTACAGGACGACCTATTGCCTTACAAGGAATAAGCTATCTCTCGCAGAATTTGTCAAGAGTTAAGCTGCTACCAATGAATGATGAAATTCAGCAGGAGTGGTTCGAGAAATGGCAACAAGTAGTCATTCCGAATAATCCAGATGCAGCCAGAGAAGAAACTGAAAAATTTAAAGGTTTTTTACAAGCAGATAATTGTCCAGAAGAAATCAAAAATGAGTTAGCTAGAGAGCCATTGCTGTTGTACTTGCTAGCCAAACTACACCGCCCAGATTCAGAGGGGAAAAGACAAATTAAGCAAGAAGATTTTGAGCAAGCTAGAGATAGCACTACAGCCAAAATTCTGATTTATGAAAAGTCCTTAGAGTTGGTTTTAAAAGAACAACGAAAAGAATGGCTGCAAGAGCAAATTACAGGCTTGAACACAGATGATCTAGAACGCATTCTAACTGAAGCTGGATTGTGTGTGGTTCAATCTGGTGGGGAGTATGCCAGGGCTGAGATGATTGAAACCAGACTAAAAAAAGATGATTCAGAAGCCGCAAAAATCATCCAAAAACTACGAGAACCAAGTGGAGAAAAATTAATATCCACGGCATTAGGAGCATTTTACATCCGACCAGCAGCAGGGAAAAAAGGCGGGGGTTTTGAATTCTATCACAAGAGCTTTGGTGAGTTTTTGTGTGCCAAACGGCTTCAGGAAAGTATAGAAGCTTGGACAGAATTTCGGTCAACACGTAGAAAGCAGGAATGGTTCATCTCGAATGAAGAATTGGCGCGACAAATATACGATCTACTTGGTTATGGAGGCTTGACCCCTGAAATCGTGTCATATTTGTGGGGTTTGCTCAGAGAAAGTGATGAATTTCGCCCAAGAGAATTATTTCAACGCTTAGAAAACTTTTACTGGCGTTGGTGCGATGGCGAATTTATTGATGATGAAGGAATTACCTTACCTCAGACAAAAATGCGGGAACTGAGGGAACAATTACCAAAAAGGGAAACTTATTTAGGACAGAGGCAGGTAGATGTATACGCAGGTCTAAATATTATGATTCTGCTTTTGGAATTACATCGCTATGGTCAAAACCAAGCAGAAGAAATCAAACAAAAATTAACCTTTTATCCCTGCGGTCAACCCAATGCTGATGGGATTCCCGAAGACCAAACACTGTTACTTCGTCTGATTGGTTATAGCAATTGCATTGGTGTAAAGGGTTTTAGGGATACTGTTGGTCTTTTTCTCTATGGTGCTAACCTCAATGGTGCTAACCTCAATGGTGCTAACCTCAATGGTGCTCACCTCGATGGTGCTCACCTCGATGGTGCTCACCTCGATGGTGCTAACCTCGTTCGTGCTAACCTCGAAGGTGCTCACCTCGATGGTGCTCACCTCGATGGTGCTAACCTCGATGGTGCTAACCTCTATGGTGCTAACCTCGATGGTGCTAACCTCTATGGTGCTAACCTCAATGGTGCTCACCTCTATGGTGCTCACCTCGATGGTGCTTACCTCGTTCGTGCTAACCTCGATGGTGCTCACCTCGAAGGTGCTAACCTCAATGGTGCTCACCTCGAAGGTGCTAACCTCAATGGTGCTCACCTCGTTCGTGCTCACCTCGAAGGTGCTTACCTCCTTCGTGCTCACCTCGATGGTGTTCGTTGGAGTGAAGAAACTAATTGGACTGGGGTGCGGGGATTGGAAACTGCAATTAACGTACCAGAGAATTTAAGACAGCAGCTTTTGTCCTAGATTTCATAATTATCTAAATTTTTATTCTTGGTTTTTATGGAGAGAAACCCCTTTAACTTCTCTGATTAGATATCCGATAAACGCACCGTACCGAGAATGACTCGATCATCAATGCAGGTAATCTGCGATTCATCGCTGTAGAGTACCGCACTGGGAATAGTGGTAGCAGTCCGATCGTCGAGTTGTAGAGAACGAATAAACCCCGCAAACTGCGATAGCTCTTTTACCGAACGATAGCGATCGTCACTGCTCGAATAAATGCCCCATTGACGTTCGCCTTTAGGACGGGCCTGCCAGTGAATCAGGCTGTAGTCACCCGATAAATTAAATTCCTTAATTATGGGGTTAAAATCGAGTTCCAACTCCGAACCAACAGCATTAGGTGTAGATACCTTGAACCTGGCTCTACCTAGTTTCTGAATATTTTTCATCATTCTTGTTCTAAAAGTAATAACTTATCAACCTCAGATTCGATCTCGTCTTTGGCTTGTTCGATGACCGCTTCCGACTGTTGCAAGGTTTTTTGGAGTTGCTCTTTTTCCTCAATGGCGATCGGTAATGTTTCGGCACTTTTTTCCAAAGTGTCCGACACTTTTTTCACGTCGGAAAGGACGTGACCTACGCCTAACTTGTATTCTGCTAGTTCCAATTGATAGCCTTTAGCCCGTACTACAGAAATACCCGAACAGGATAAAAAAATCATCAGACCAAAGCTGACAAAATTCCAAGCCATGGCCGTAGGGACAAAGGTGCGTCTTACCATCTCGCTTTATGCCCCCTAAAATCAACGTGAACGAAGTTAAAGTAGCGAGACAGTCCGCCATCACCGTGCAGGCGATCGAGCAGTTGAAAGATCTGCGCTGGCGAAAAATAGTTACTCCTGATGTCTACCCCATCGCCATACTGATGCCTGGAATATTTACCACCGCCGACTTTTCGATTGATGCGAACTGGTCTGTACCAGCTATTGACCCATAGCGGTCTATTGCCCAGTACTTCTCGAATGCGGTCTAGTCGTCTTGCGGTTTGGATAATATTTTTCTCAATCTGTCCACTAGTCAGGATTAACTTATTTTGGATAATCAAGTCAGTTGGCTGACGGGTACAATTCTTGGTGGCTTCGCCCCAAGTAAAGTTACTTCCGTCATAGATTGGCGTGTGTTTGTGGACGGTAACGCCCGATGGTAAAAGCATTAAACTAAATTTGTACCTACTTGTAATAAATTGATTGGTTCGAGTACTGCAAAGATTCTGGAGTCTTCGCCTGGAATGACGTAGAGAACGTATTCGGGTAGAACAACGTATTCGGGTAGAGCAAAAGGAGCATTGCGACGATCGACGTACTGGAGAACGAATCTATTGGCGACTCCTCTGCTTAAGGTGCTGTGTAATTCCCAAACGAACCCGTCATCGGTTTTGTTTTTGCTGGTGGCGACGATGCTATGAAGTAAACAAGGAGTCTGGATCTGATTCGCGCTCAACTGCATCCCAACTCGCTGGTCTTTGGACACTTCGCCAAAATCTAGCAGGTAACGATTTTTGATCCGATCTGCTTGATAATAAAGACTCGATTCCAAGTCTTGAAAAGATGCTGTATTGGCTTCACCGTAAGCAATTGGAGCGTTTTGCAGTTCCATAATTTATAAAAATATAAAAAAGTTTTCTTCATTAGCGGCAAGTCCAACTGGTTCGATGTCGTTGGCGTTGGCGTTGCCATTGCCGTTGCCGCTAGGTTGACCAACTAATACTGCATCCAGAATTTCATCGACCTTAGTTTCAAGTTGGTTTAGCTGTGCAGAGAGCTGACATAAATTACAATCGGGCTTGACTACCGTGGCATAGAGAAAAGTAGTATCCGATGCTAGAAACAGCAATGCCATTTCTAACCCCGTGTTTTGATACTCACTGGGAATAACTTGACTGGTTTCGGTATCGCTAATGTTAAGCAGTAAGGCAGTATCGGAGATCTTGCCCAAGGGAATATTACGCGCCACCTCGCCGAGTATTCCTGGTAGATAGACCTGAAGATAAACATCAATTTCTAACTCCGCATTGAGCATGGGAGCTTCGATAAAAAATGCTGTCGCCTCTGTAAACCGACTGGACAAGTTAGCGGATGCTAGATCTAGATTGCCGCTAAATACTAGTTGTAATGCCACCAGTGATTAACCTCTCTCCAACGTAATCGCCACAAATAACTTGGGGTTGGGCTAAAATTTCTCTGATCTGCTCTACCAAAAGTGCATCTCCTGGCGCGTAGGGGATTTTGGCGATCAGCCTTCTATCTCGGACATAGCTCAAGACGTGTCTCAATCCTTGCGACGTACCCGTAACCTTGGACGCTATCGGCACGATGCGATCGCGAAATAATTGAGTAGTCGGGGTATCTTCGGTCACGCCATCGGGGTTAAGATAACTGCGATGACGTTTGATGATAGCCCTCCCCGTATCGTCGTCGTAGAGAAACTTATAGGATATGTATCTTCTGCTAGACATTATCAAGAAGCTTCCTCAAGCGTCCGTATCTCAATCTCTCCCCGATCCATTCCCAAGCAGTAATCTCAATTTTTGCCGTCAAGTAGTCGGCTAAAGAGATTGAAAAGGGAACGGGATAGGAGAGCGAAAACTGCGCCCCGTCTTCCGTCCAAATCAATAACCTTCTCGGTGTTAACTGGTCAACGCTACAAGCATTCCTCACCCGCAACAGACTGAAAAGAACATTTGGCGGTAACAAGTCCACGGGATTAATGCTTGTCGAGACATCGTTGACCTGAAATACCGTCAGAGCGTACATCGGGTAAGCTCTACCCAGATCGGTTTGATAGCTGCGCCAGACTAAAACCATGTACCTAAACTGCTATCTACGGTAATAACTTGTGATAGCGAGAATAGGATTCGCCTCGGTAGCCGATACAGTAAGCACCGTTTAACGCTGCTGCTGCTTGACCGCAAGCTAAGATATCCGCTGCATCTTGCCTGGCCACGGGCAGTTCGGCGGTTTCGGTCTGTCCTGCTTCGGTGGTATCGGCGGGATCTAGTTTGGTAGCAAACGTCAATTCGTAACGCCTGTGTTGGCGGGGGTTTCTGCGACCCTTACCGCGACAGGGCAGATTATCGACAAAAGCACCAACGCAGCCCGTCCAAGCATTAATTAACTGCGTACTGGCAGAATTTTCGATGTCGGTAATTGCCTTAATTGGCTGGAATACAGTCGAAACTGTACCAGTGTTGGCATCGGTTTCGTAGGATATATTGCCAGCGTAGTAATATTGCTTGTCGCCCCCAGCGGGAACGTGAGAAGTAGCAAAATCGCCACTGTAATTCATTCCCAATTCGTCGGCAAGATCGGGGAAGTATTCGCCCCATAACTTGATACAGACCACATCTGACCCGTTGGTGTTCAAAATACCTTGGATGACCGTTGCAGCGTTAAGCAAGTTGGCGCGTGTCGAGACGGGAACGCTCATCGAACCGCCGTTAGAGCGGATAAATTCTAGTTTGCGTAATTTAGCATTAGTCGAATCGCTACAGGGTATTGGGTCGCCAATATTAGCTAAAGTTTGTGCACCAATATTGCTCAGAATAGTATCAACTTCTGTATCGGGAAGATCGGGGGGTAGTACAAAGCGACCGTTAGCAGCAATTTCAGTACCGATATCCATTAAATAGCCAGTGCCATCGTCGGGAACAAAGCGCACTGGAACAACTGTCTTGGGCATGAGTGTATATATTTATGTAACGTATACACAGCCTAGCTTCTAGTTGTTTGATGTCTGACTTTACCTGGTGATCGTCCTTTAAGGGCCGATCATGGTCGCAAATTATTATCAGCATCAACATTTAATTGCTCTAATCCAATGTATTCGAGTAGTTGGTCAAGACAATCGGGATTAGCGCACACCCACCACTGTCCGTAAAGTCTTTGTCCGATTAGCAGTTTGCGTTTGATTAACTCGTAGCCTACATATTTAGTGATAAAATTGCCCGCACACCAAGCAGTCAGAGAAATGTAATTGGTTTTGTTTCTGCCTTTAATGGCGGTAATCGGTCTATTTGCCTGTACCGTGTTGCCGTTAAAGGCACTACCTGAAACATATTTAGTCGGTTCAATTGGTGGTTGATTCATCTGGGATTACAGGAACGTACTTGGCATGACAGATAGCAATTCCTTGGGCATTGATACTTTTGATAAATGCCCTATAGGGTCTGGTTTCAAACACTGGTATTGCTGTTTTGGGCATGGTGTGCTTTGAGATGACTCGATTGTCTTCGGTGGCGTTGGTTAAAGCTAAAACCGCATCAAAAAAAGCATTAGCCGTCGTCTCGTCTTCAAACCAACCCGATACGGGAACGTAATTTTCTTGAAATCTCAATTCGGCGTATTGATTGCCGTGTTTGCGTCGTAGAGGTTCAAAATCAGTCAGCCAATCGTAGTGATCTTTAGCTGCTGGTATTTGCATCTGCCATAATGAATCCGTCCCTCTGCGCTTGGGATAGACATCTAACAAGACCAAATGCAAAATTAACACTTTGTCTTTGACGCGATGAAGATCTTTTTCGCTTGCCACAATGCTCACAACATCGGGCGGTTCGCTCGATTTGATGTCGCAGATGGCAGCATTATTAATTCTGCCTTGGATTAAAGCCAAATCCGCCACCATTGGCGTAATCCAATTACTCGGCGCAGCAATCAAGGTATTGCCGTTGTCTGGCGTGGCGTTGTCTACTAGATAACCGTATTTAGAATTAGCCAGTAAATCCGCAAAATATTGTTGGATTGCGTTTAAATATTGTTCTTCACCTTCGGGAGTATCGGGATAGTCAGTTCTTTCTATACCAGAGTTATTACAATAACGATATAGGTCATCTAAAGTGATTTTAAGAATCGGATCTATAGCCTTACAAACATCAATATAGACTGATTCTAAATTAGTTGAAATTATCTTTAAATATTCTTCAATTCCCCTCAATCCTTTTAAGTTTTGGGTCGATAGATTTACGTTGGTAACTTCTGCTTGAGCATAGGTAGGAATAACATTTTCCCCCTCATCTTCTGCAAACTTACACTGATAGTTTGTCTTGACCGTACCGCCAATATCTATAGTTACGTAATCTTCAATATTATCTACCTTAGTATCTACAGTTAGTATGTCATTACCCAGTAAATTTCTGGCGTTATCAATTTCATTAGTTAGTTGTTGTGTCCTGTCGTCTAGTTCGGCGGTAATAATACTTTGTAGATTATTAATTGCCGAGAGTATCTGACTACAACAATCTTGAAATTCTTGAGATAAATTATCGCAGTTCACAATTTCTTCGGTGATCAAAATGTTATTAATTATTTCATTTCCTTGAGGAATAAAGATTGATGCCGTGTCGGAACTTTCACCATCAGCGATGGTAATGGTTAAAGTCTCTGACTGATAAATGCCATCAATTCTGAGATTTGATGGTTCTGGTGCTGGTTCGGGTTCGGGTATTTCGGGGAATGGTATCTGTACCTGAGCGGTGTCTTGTGATTCTCCGTCGGCAACCGAAATGGTCAGAGTCTCTGACTGAAATGACGCGCTGATGCTCAAGTTAGACGGTTCGGGTTCTATTGGCGGTTCAGGTTCGGGTATTTCAGGAAATGGTATCTGTACCTGTGCGGTATCTTGTGATTCTCCATCGGCAACCGAAATGGTCAGAGTCTCCGACTGGAATGACGCGCTAATACTCAGGTTAGATGGTTCTGGTGCTGGTTCGGGTTCGGGTAGTTCGGGAAATGGTATCTGTACCTGTGCGGTGTCCTGACTCTGCCCGTCTGCCACGCTTATTGTTAATGTTTCTGACTGGAATGAGGCACTAATGCTCAGGTTTGATGGTTCTGGTTCTATTGGCGTGTAGTCATGAGCTTCGGGAATAGCTTGAGTTAGGTGCGCTTCAAAGGCCGCTTCTAACAGTTCTAATGCCTGTTCTAATGCGCCAATACGTTCTTCTAATTCTTGGCATTTGGCAGCCGTACACAGATCGCTACAAGCCATAGATTACCCTCCACAATATTCATCTATAGGTATTGATTTAACGGCTATACCCGTTGTCGTGTCGTAGCAGCATATTTGTCCGTCGCACTCAACAGGACAAGTACCTTCAGGACATGATTCGCAACTATCACCATCGCAAATCACTGTATATTCTGGTGGCGGACAGCCTGGTGCAGATGATATTTGAGCGATAAAAACATAAGGATTAACTGCCCCAGGAAGCGGTACTGTTTCCTGTAAAAATGGTGGTGCGGTGACTACCGTTCTATAGATATTTAAAGAATGTTCTGGTAAAGAATTAACCTCAGTAAATGGCGTATCTAATGGCGGTAAAAAAAAGGTAGATATGTCTTGATTTCTAACTTCTACTCTTTCTAGAAACGGTAATTTTTGAATTTTAATTTGTTTAATTTCATCTGATAATCGACAATCAAATTGTTCAACTTCAGGACATTTCGCTCTAGTTTCTTCGTGTACTACTACGCCGTCAAAGAAAACTGTAAAATTGCAATTTTCCCCACACAAGTCAGGTTCTCCACTTGTTAATTCAAACTCATAATTTTCATTAGCTATCGTATCTCTTCTCAAAAAATTTGTTTTACTTAGACTAAGTACGCCTCCTTCAAAGGGCGCATCAGTCCACAATAAAGCACGAAGCAGCTTTTGCCCAAGAGCGTCATTTACTACGGCGTACATCACTCGTCCGCCATAAGTACAAGTGGTTTGATTGGAGTCTTTTTTAGGACAAGGAGGAGAACTAATAAACTCAACGCTTGTTACAGGGCCGACTATCTGCGCGCCCGTGCTTCTCGTATCAACTGATGGATATACTACCCCTAAAGAACGAAAACTAAAGTTTGTCCACGTCCATAACTCTATGGAGCAAGAAGCCCTTAAATAGTAAGTGCCTTCGCATTGACCGCCGTTTGACTCTTGCTCTATCGCATAATCATCGCCCTCAATTTCCTGCCAGTCTTCACCCTCATAGCGATAGCGAACCACAGGGGGTAGATACTCGCGATAGACTACCTTGGCACAGCTAGAGGGGACGCAGTAAAAATTCCCCGTCATTAGCTACCGATATTATCTGGATCTAGCTCCACTCCTAAAGGATCGTTTTGATATGCTGTGGCTACCAATCTAAAGCCAAGTTGTAAAACACTGTTTCTAGTGACATTTCGTCTGCCTTCATTGGTTACGTACACGCCTACAGTCTCGTCATTATTGTCCGTGGCTTGATTTTGAAAAGACAGTTGCAGTAGCGAATAGAGAATTTTGCTGGAATATTCGTCTTGATTGCTACTGGTCATTGCCGAGGTATCCAGTCCCAAGCCGTTGGTCAGATCGCCCGCATCAGATAAATCGGCAAGAGAAATGGTGAGCGTTTTTGCCGTCTGGTTAAAGGAGACGTTACTACCAAATCTCTGCGCCAAAGTTAAATCAGCCATGAATAAGTAATCAATTAATTAGGAATTAAATCTATTATTCCCAATAATTACTAATAGTTAAAACTGTGACTTTGATGGATTTTACATAGTTGCACCCAAGCAATCTAACTATTGCTGTGGTTATGATTGAGTGACTTACACGAATTGCTTGGCTAATACTAATTGTGTAATTTGTAGCTTGAGAAAACGAAAAACACAAGGAAATTTATGAAAAAAGATAGACATGGCAAGGCGGCGATTTTTACCCGCGAGGAAATAATCAAAATTAGAAAAGCTTTGGGTAATGATACCCATCACAGGGCTATTTTTGAGATTGCCCTCTTTACTGGCGAAAGAATTGGGGCAATTTTGCAGTTAGCCGTAAATGATGTCTATCGAAATTCAGATCTTCGCTCACTGCAACCAGAAATCACTTTTAAGGCTAGTACCCGCAAAAATAAGATAGATACCAGACAGGTAATTATTCACCCCGATTTGGCTAGTTTTTTGCGGTCTTATACGCCACCGACACAGGGATACCTATTTCCAGGTAAAGACGGGCAGCATCTTACCTACAATGCGGTCTATCTTTACTGGAAACAGAAGTTTTTGGAATTGGGACTAGACCATCGTGGTTTTAGCTGCCACAGTACCAGGCGTTGGTTTATCACCAATCTAGTGCAAAAAGGCATCGACATCAAAACCGTCCAGGCAATCACGGGACATAAAAACATCGGCGTGTTGTTGGAGTACGTCGAGGAAAATTTCCAGTTGAAGGAAAAAGCGATCGCTACTCTCTCGGTTTAGTTTTACTTTTGACCACTCCGATAGGTCTGTACGGCCGCGATCAGTTCTTCTAATTCCGCCCCGCGATCGATCATTTCTTGGAGTTTTTTGGCTCGATACCTTGCCAATTTTGCGATCGTGCTACCGCCAGGGATGTGAATGTGTTTTACTTGGTGTCCAACTCTATAGGACAGTCGAAAGTATTTATTTTTTTTCTTCCCAGGGCTATAAGTGTTGACGCATACTTCCACATCTTTTTGACCTTTATCGAGAAACCTTTGTATGGCTTGCCTTTTGCCTTCGCTAACAGATTCTGTTAGCGAACCTGAATTCGGTTCGCTAACAACCTCAAACAGACACAATTGCTCGTTCATCTTTTGTCTTGCTCCAAATAACGGGATACTTCGTTTTCCCCCATTAATTATTGGTGACTCAGCTATTAGCGCAGTTATGTCTGAGACATAAAGTTATGGTACTGCCATGTTCTCTTGTGTCTGATTCGAGATACCTTTAACAAAATTGGCAATCTCTAGAATTGAATCGAAATAAGGCAATTGTATGTCTGGCTCGGTATCCCAATTTATATACCAGCCATACTTAAGGCAATCGTGTAACCATCCTTTGGGCTTGCGGACACCTCGATCGTCTTGATTCTCATCAAGCTTTTCTCTATGACAGTTGAGCATATACTCAATCGCCGTTTCTACATTAGACATTTGCTTGTCTGCATACCGCCAAAGTCTCATTAAGGCATCAGGAGTATATTTCATTCCCAGTTTAGAAAACAAAGTATCTAATTTGGATATGTTTTGTAGTAGTTGTTCTCTACTCCGTTTTTTGTGTGACGCGTCAAACATAGAGTTTAGCGTTGGCAATTTGGGGGTTTTTCCCAAAGATTGGGATTTATTCGACCTGGCTATTTCAACTGGTCGCACCAGGATTTTATGAACCGACCAGGTATAGGATTTTAAGATCGTTATCCAGCCAAAAGTCAGATCGTTTAGTTGAGCAGCTGCCTCTTTGATGGTTTTGCGATCGTATTTTCCTAAGAGGCGATGTTTGCCGACCCAAGAATTAAATTCTCTCAGGTCGATTATTTTCTCGCTCGCTTGAAAATCGTTGACTCGTCTCAAGATCCATTGAGTTAGTTGTATGGTCGAGGGACGGATGCCACACGAGAGGGCAAATTCTTGTTTCTTTTTATTCCACGTCATTTCTGGTATTATTGGATTAAGAATTTTAGGATCGCCACTAAATGAGAATAGTTGTGGCGATCTAGTTTTTTGGATACTTTTCGGAAAAATCGTCTGGTGTCTCTGATACATCAAAATGCATCGATTTAGCCAATGTCTTTAGAGATACTTTGAGTTTTGATGCTAACGAGATGGCATTATCAAATTTAGGAACTTTATTCCCATTTTCCCAATTACTAATTGTTCTGATACCAACCTTTAACTCTTTAGCTAATTGCTCTTGAGTGTAGCCAGCAGCTTCTCTTAAACTTCTCAAAGTAATTTCTGGATTTTCTTTTTTTCGATGGTTCATTATAGCACTTAAGTTCTATGTACTAAAGTGCTTGACAAAAACTGTCAACCTGCACTAAAGTACATATTGGTAGACATTAAAAAACACCAAGCGCAGTCAGAGAACGCCAATTCATTGATTTCGCACTTGATGCCCTAATTGTCTAACAACTTTGGATTTAACTGTGTGATTGCAATCTACTTGTAATACAAAAATTAATCCAAAAAATAAACTTAGAACCTTGAAAATTAAATAAAAATATCATGTGTAACATAAACCGTGACCTTGAGGCTCAGTTATTGGGCATGGGGTTAAACCTAATCGGACAAGCGATGGAAGCGAGTCTGAGGGAATATAATCCCATTCCAACGACTGACGTGCTTGAGGTATCCACCAAAGCATACCAGCAAGGCAAGATTACCAAAAGCCAGTTAATGGGAATTATTGATGCCTTGGATGAGACCCCTAACCAAAGCAAAGCTTATGCCGAGCCGAGCTGGAATCGGGAGTATCTTGATGCCAATAACTACCTGAATCAATATCGGAGGTAATTAAAATCATCATGCATGATGTCGATGTTGAAAATCAAGAACTTTTCGATTGGTTGAATAAACGTTGGTCTGCTCGAAACAAGATTAATGCTGCTATCGATGAAATTGGACTATACGAAACCATAAGGCATTTAGCTAATAAGGTTTGGGAAATAGACAAAGATACAGCAATATTAATTTATCGAGCTAGCTACAAATTGGAAAAATCGACTAAGTAAACTTTAATCAATGCCAATTCTAGATAAGGCATTAATTTATTAAACAAACTATGTATCCATTTATTGTTAACTGGGAAAAACGAATCTTGATTAAAATAAGTTTTTTTGACGATGAATTTCCTGTTTTTTGGGATATTCCATCGATTAAAATTTATTATTTAAAACCAGTGATAACGAAGTTTGCCAGAACCAAAACAAATTTCGTATCTGCCAATTTTTACCCTGATATTCATCCTCAATCTTTATGGCAGTATCATAATTTTGATGACGATGACGATTGGAATTGTATACCTTTTTAATTAATGACTAAACCAAAATACCAAAAAGGCGATCGCTTTGGTAACTGGACGGTAACAAAAGTCTATTTTGTGGTTTGGTTAAATGCTTGGGCTTAGGATCTCAAATTTGGCAAAAAAAAACTTTCTTGTCTGGAAAATGTAATCAACAGCATTGTAGTTAATTATCCGCCTGATGAGATTGTCTTGGGGACTGGCGATCGAAACATCTAGCTAGATGTCGCGGAGGTGTCCACAGCCAACGCTGTGCGTATGTTGAGCTTTCTACAAGAAGTAAGCCAAAAACTGGCTTTTTTTAGTTCATAAGCTCATATCGCACAATCAAGCTTTGACTACCAAACCTTACAGATAGAAGTAGGTTTCTAGGTTTCTACCTTTGGGAGTTTATTAAGGCAAGTCAAAGCTATATTGTTGATTTTTCTTACTCCTTATATTACATGAGAATAATTGGTCTTGATGTCGGACGCGGTTCGGCGGTTTTATGCTGTCTAGAATCATTTCCTACAAACATACAACAACATTACCGTCAACTGCGACGAAAAAAAAAATCTACAAGGTAAAATGCGATCGCGCTGGAATGAATAAACTCTTATCACTTCAACCTCAAGGGATAGTTTTAGAACCAAGCGGTCATTGGTATAGTCAATTTTGGGTCGAGGTAGCCAAACATCACCAAATACCAATTTATTGGGTATCTCACACCGATCTTTACTGCGCTCGTGGTAACTATGGATTTAGCAACAAACGAGACTCCGAAGATGCTTTGTGTTTAGCTGCTACTTACTTTGACAATTTATTTATTAATTCTCAAGGTCAAAAACGCTATCTCAATTACTACCAAAACGAGGTCATTGTGAACTTAAGAGAATTATTTTTAGCTAAAGAACAACTGCAAAAACTCAGGACTAATTTAGTTACTCAACTAAGACAAAGATTGAGTTATGAATTCCCTGAAGCTGCTACGGCAACCATGCAAATTAGCGAAGTAAAAGGCTACACGCCGATTATTCATTGGTTAGCATTTAATCTTAAAAATACACGCTACAGCAATAAATATAAGCAATCTATTGCTCATGAGTTAGACATTGCCATCTCAGATTACACACGTAATCATGCTCAATTAATTATTGATATTGAGAAGCGATATTTTGAACATTTAACCTTACTTGAAAAGGCGATCGCTCATTCTAATTTTGTTGTCTATAACCGAGTGTTTGACCGTTTTAGATTTGGTCTTAGCACTCGTGCTTTGTTGTTAGTTAATATTTATCCTTTTGGTAAATTCTTAATCAACGGTAAGCCTTTGATTGAGAGGGAAGAGAATGATTTTGGTAGAGTTCAAAAACGCGATCGCTCTCTGAGAAAATTTCAAGCATTTTTGGGTTTGAGCTACAGTTACAAAAACTCAGGAAAAAAAATCACTAGAAGTTTTCATGGCAGTACTTTGGTTCGTTCTCATCTTTATGGTTGGGCTTTATGTTCTATTGCTCCAACTGATTTTAGAATCAAGTCAGAAATTGGCAGACAATTAAGCGATCGCTACCAAGAATTGCGACAGACCGTAAAAGGTAAAGATGCCTTAATTCGGATTTTGTTTAAGGCAACCAGACTTTTGTACTATGAGCTAGTTAAAGAACTAGTTAGATAGAAACCCCACTATATTAATTAGCCAATTAACCAAGAATCTTGAGATTGAATGGAGCGAAAATCAATTTGCGGGAGCAACCTAGAGTCAGAGAATTGAAATTAAGTTAAATTAAAGAATCCAATTTCTTAAGAT
>JASJEI010000043.1 GCA_030064795.1 Pleurocapsa sp. MO_226.B13
TCGCTTCGCTTGAGTTCGGAGTTTTCAGTTCGTCCTAAAGGATCCCTAAAGGGTACACCTTCGGACTTGTCCTTGTCGCATTGAGGATAACCGCGACCCATATAGTTCGTAATTCGGAGTTGGTAGTTTAGTTCTTAGTTCTTAGTTCTTAGTTCTTAGTTCTTAGTTCTTGGTTTTGGCTTTTTCTCTATCTCCCCCATCTCCCCATCTCACAAGGGTAGGTTTTTAACAAAGCAGTGAGTATACCTTTCATGTTTAAAGAAAAATTAAGCTTTTCTCCCCCTGCTTCCTCTGCCTCCCCTGCTTCCTCTGCCTCCCCTGCTTCCTCTGCCTCCCCTGCCTCCCCTGCTCGTCTCAACCATTAAATGTAAAAAGTCTACTATGAGTGAGCATCTCCCCATCTCCCCATCTCCCCAAGCCTCTCCTACTACAAGGGTTTGATGCCTGCCAGATCGAGAATTTCTGGGATTAAATCTTCACGCTTAACGGCCATTAGATGCACTCCCTGACACATAGTTTGGGCTAGTTTGACTTGTTCGGCCGCGATTTTGATGCCTTCTTGTAGGGGTTTTTCAGCATCGGCTAAACGTTGAATAATAGTATCGGGAATATTGACTCCTGGGACGTAATTATTAATAAACTTGGCATTTTTTGCCGATTTTAGGAGAAATATACCAGCTAAGATCGGTTTATCACCGATCGAAGCGATCTGGTTCATGAACTTATCCAATTTATCAAAATCAGTAATCATTTGACTTTGAAAAAATTGCGCGCCAGCTTCTAGCTTTTTCTCAAATCTTTTTTGTAAGCCAGACCAACTTTTGAGTTGTGGATCGACAGCAGCCCCAGGAAATAGATTTAAGGCTTCGTCGGGCATCGCTTTGTCATTAAAGTCAACGCCCGAATTGAGTTTACCAATCAGCTTGAGCAATCTTACTGACTCAAGCTCAAAAACTGGACGAGATTTTTGGTGATCTCCTGCTTTAATCGGATCGCCCGTCAGTGCCAAAATATTGCGAATACCCAAAGCATAAGCACCCATCAGATCTGCCTGTAAGCCAAGACAGTTGCGATCGCGACAGGCAATCTGACACACTGGTTCTATACCATGCTGCAACAAAATGACAGAGGCTGCAACCGAAGACATTCTCAGTACTGCACGGCTACCATCAGTGACGTTTACTGCATGGACTCTACCTTTTAATTTTGCTGCCACCTCTAGCATCCGAGAAGGATTTCCTCCCTTGGGAGGGGCAACTTCAGCGGTAACTAAAAACTTGCGATCGATTACTGCTTGTTGAAGATTACTCGTCATTAGGTTTGTCAACTTTTGATTTTTGTAATTATCTGTATCTATCGAGGAGTTGACTTCTCCCTTGGCTTTAGCCGAAGGGATTCTAACAAGGTTGTTTCGCAACGGGTTTAAACACCGTTGCTCCACGTTTCTTATTAGCTGACCAAAGGAAAATCCTTTGGGGACGAGTCAAAACGCCCCTAGACAGTCGATCGAGAACTAGTCCCAATGTTCTGCTTACTTTTCTGCCGATATTTCCTGCTCCATTGCAGTCGGCGTTGATATACCAGTTGTTTGCGGTTCTATATAGTCCGCGCTTGGTTCTTCTTCCTGATGGTTTCCAATCTTTGGGTTTTTCACCTATTGTTGGCAGATAGTCTCCATCCAAAAAACTAGCTTTACTGGAATACGATTCTTCAGTTTCAACAAAGCGCAAATCATATTCCGAACACATTTGCTCGATTCTCTTTTTTAGTCTGGCAGTAGGAATTGGTACAAATTCCGAGTTATTCTTTTTGCCGATATTAATTGAATCTTTGTTGCGCTTATTCCAACCAAAAACAATTGTACCGATGTTATTTTCCAGACAATGATTGATTACAATTCTTGCTGCTTTGTTGATACCATCGCGCATTTGTCTATTGCATTTTTCGGTGATCGCAGCTAATTTGTTACTCCAGAAACCCTGTGGCTTATTCTCTTTCAAAACTGATACTTGTTTGTTGTACCAGCGATTCATTGACTTAATGTGTTTGCCATCAATAATAAATGATGTACCGACGTTGGTTACACAAGTTAGCCAGTTGTTTAAACCAGGGTCGATTAACAAGCAGTTGTCTAGATTAAATTGCAGTTTTTCTATTTCTTTTTCATAGACAAACTCAAAATAAAAGCATTTGTTTCTTGGCAGTATTCTTAATTCTTTAAGACAATCGAAATCAAGATTGCTCGGCATATGAATTAAAAAACTATCCAGACCGAACCAGCGTTTGAAAGTCCTGCCAAGTGGTACTTTGATTTGATTGTCTTTCAATTTAAGTGCTTGCTTTGGATAGCTAACTGTTGCTAGACCACCTTTCTTTCGATAGTTGGGTATCTTGGGTCTATCTGCCAACTCTCCTTGTTTGTATGCTCGAATTAATTTTTTGTAGGAAGCAAATGATTCGGCTACAGTTCTCAAAGCTTGTTGTGCTGCTTGAGAATACAAAACTCGATAGTGATTATTAGTTTTATATTCTTTTTCTAAGTCATATTTGCCAATTATTTTTTGGGCTTTAAAGTACAGTTGACGAGCCAAGTATATTCCCATGTTGGTAAGTTTGTGAGACTCTTCACACAAGAATGTTAGTATGTTGATTAAGTTATTATTTTGACTTACTAAAACTTGCTGACAACTATACATATCGACCTCGAAAATTTATGAGAATTATACCATGTTTCGGGACGGATAAATCCGTCTAACCTGAACGGTTCGCTCGGTTTCATGAGGGGCTGTCTGCGGAATTTACTTCCGCAGTTTAAACGCTCCGTCCCTCCCATAAATGAGGAGGGCTTTCATCATTCGCTTTTCGGTAAAAACCCCAGAGCATCTTTGACCCTGGCTAGGGTTTGGTTTGCCACGGAACTTGCTTGTTCGGCCCCATCCCTTAAGACACTATTGAGATAGTCTTGATTATCCATCAATTCATGATACTTGTCTTGTATTGGTTTGAGAGCTTCAATGGTTGTTTCTGTAAGCAATGGCTTAAATTGTCCCCAACCCATATCCTCACATTCCGCTGCCACTTCTTCCTTAGTTTTATTACCTAGAATCTGATAGAGACTGAGTAAATTATGACATTCAGGACGTTCTGGGTCATCAAAAGTCAGACCTTTGACTGGATCGGTTTTGCACTTTTTAATCTTTCTTTTAATCGCATCAGGAGGATCTAATAATTCGATGCGACTTAGTTCGGAAGGATCGGACTTAGACATTTTCTTTGTCCCATCTGTAAGGCTCATTACCCTCGCTCCCTCTTTGCGGATCATCGGTTCGGGAACTTTCAGTACGGGGTGTTTTTTCTTGCCAAATTTATCGTTAACTCTAGCTGCAATGTCTCTAGTTAATTCTAGGTGTTGCTTTTGATCTTCCCCGACAGGTACTACATCGGCATCGTAAAGCAAAATATCCGCTGCCATCAAGACAGGATAGTCTAGTAAGCCCACGCCCACATTTTCCCCTTGCTTAACTGCCTTTTCCTTAAACTGAATCATTCTTTCTAACCAGTTAAGAGGAGTGACACAATTAAACAACCAAGTTAATTCGGTATGGGCAGGTACGTGAGACTGAACAAAAATAGTAGAATATTCCAGATCGATACCACAGGAGAGATATACTGCTGCCATCTTAAGAGTATTTTCTGCCAACACCTTGGCATCATGAGGTACGGTAATAGCATGAAGGTCGGCAAAAAAGAAATAATTATCGTAATCCTGCTGTATTTCTACCCAATTACGGATTGCACCTAAATAATTACCCAAATGTAAGTTACCAGTAGTTTGGATTCCCGATAATACTCGTTTTTTGCTCATTGTTTGTGCTTAATTTTTTGCCATAAAATAAACCCTTTTCTGGACTCAAAAAAGGGAATTTATCTATAAAGATCAGTATTACACGATTTTGGATGATTAACTAGAGCAAGGAGTATTTGTAGTTTGGCAATGAAACAGCGATCGCAATTATCTATTTCTTCTTTTTCGCTTCCTCAACTGTTAACCCTAGCTTTCTTAATCTTGGGTGCAATAGTAGTTTTATTCCCTCTGCTAGTTGTTCTCCAAAGTTCTCTTAGTTCGGGGCAAAGCTTTTTGAGTCTAGCTAACTATCGGGAGGCTTGGCACAGGGGTAATTTCTTGTTGGCTTTTGCTAATTCTACTCTGGTAGCTTTGGGGGTGACTGCATTTCAGATAGTTACTTCCGCATTATCTGGATATGCTCTGGCTCGACTTAGATTTCAAGGTCAACAAGCCATACTCTTGCTAATTCTAGCAACTTTGGTTATTCCCTTTCAGTTACTAGTAATTCCTATTTTTATAATTTTAAAATGGGCGCATCTAATTAATACCTATTGGGCCTTGATTTTACCGACGGCAGCTAACGGTTTTGGTATTTTTTTAATGCGTCAGTATTTTGCTAGCATTCCTGTAGAGTTAGAAGAAGCTGCTACCCTAGATGGAGCTAATCGACTACAAATTTTAACTCAGATTATGTTGCCCTTGTCTCGTCCCGCTTTGGTGACTTTATTTCTCTTTACTTTTATTGGGGAATGGAACGATCTATTCAAACCATTAGTCTTTACTACTCGTCCCGAATTAAGAACGGTACAGTTAGCTTTATCCGAGTTTCAAGAACAATTTACTAACGATTGGTCGCTATTGATGGCAGCAGTAATAATTGCTACTATCCCCGTCTTAATGTTATTCCTAATCGGTCAAAAACAATTTATTCAAGGAATTGGTTCGACAGGAATTAAAAATTGATTAGTTTTAGATTCTTTACCCAGCGTTACTTTAGAACAGCTAATGAAAAATAAACGTAGACTACGAAGCCATGAAGCCACAGAAAATTTAAATGTCTGGCCGTCATTTACAGATTTAATGGCTAATGCCTTTATGATTATTAGTCTGTTTCTGTTACTGGCTTTATTTAAATCCCTCTTTCTCAAATATGCCGCCGAAGAAACCGAACAAAACCTCAGCGATACGGAAAGACAGGTACGTTTACTCCAAAGAGAACTAGCTACTCTAGAAAACGAATTAGGAGAAAGCACTTCCAATGTCCGTCAGCTAAAAAAAACCTCTTCAGAACTACAAAGACTCCTGCTTAGCAGTAACCAGCGCAGTCGAAGTCAGATCGATAGTCTACAGTCAGAAATAAAACGTTTAAAATCTGCTCCTCCTGTAGTAGTGATTCAAGATTCTGGAGGCTATCAGTTCGATTCAGGTAGTGCTAGTTTACCCGAAGACCTTAAAGATTATATTACAAAAGATTTAGTCGATCGCATCGAACGCATCAGTCAACAACGCAATCTCTACGTCGTAGAAATCATCGGACACACCGACGGACAAGTAAACTTTGGTAATGGCAATCTCGACCAACAGCTAGAGCAAGTAGCCAAAGGAAAACAGCCCGTAGACAGTCTCAAACCAGGTTCAAATGCCGATCTGGGTTTGATGCGCGCGCTAGAAGTGGTGAAGCAACTACAAAAAGTCCAAGAACAAACAGGAAGACTCGAAGACGTACAGTTTCGTCCCTACTCCGCAGCCCAAATACAACTACCTACAGGTGATTTTGCTCCTATCGACCGTCAACCAGATGCTAGTCGCCGAAGAATTGAAATTCGTTTCTCTCCTCTAGGAAGAGCTGAGACAGTTAGATAAAACCATAAAATCTCAAAACTAAAAGCGATCTAAAACACCTGAATCCATTCTTTTACTTCGTATTCTGTCCAGATGCCATTTTGCCAGTAAGGATCGGATTCTACTAGCTTGCGTACCTCGGCTTCATCATCAGCTTCGTAGATCCCAAAAACTTTTGTATTATCCTTAGTCGGCCCCAAAGTAATTAAGATTCCCCGTTCCTTTTGACTGGTAAGTCCGTCTAAATGTGCTTGACGGTAGGGCGTGCGTTTTTCTATGGCATTTTCGCAGTAACTTCCCCACATGACGTATTTCATTACTTTTTAATGCTTTGCTTCCTAGATTTAATTTTCCAATTTGTAAAATAGCATTATTCGGTGTGGTGAGAAAAAATTCCTAATCTTTAAAAATCTCAAAGTTTATGAAAAAAATTCTTTTATGTACCGATGGTTCCGCGTACTCCCAGGTAAGCTATGAATATACAGCATGGCTAGCTCAGAGAATGGACTTGGAGATTGAAGTCTTGTACGTAACAGATGTTCGTGCCGAAAAAGCAGTTCAAAGTTCCGATTTTTCAGGTAGTATTGGCATCGATTCCTATCAACAGCTTTTAAAAGAATTAGTCGATATAGAAGCAGCTAGAGCTAAACTCAATCATAAAAGAGCCAAAGTTTTGCTCCGTGAAGCCAAACAGTTTTTTAGCGATCGCGGTATTAATACTGTCAAACTAACTCACGAAACTGGCTTTCTGGTCGATTTATTTCAGCAGCTAGAAGAAAATAAGGATCTGGTAATTTTAGGCAAGAGAGGTGAAAATGCTAGCTTTGCTACCGAACATTTAGGTGCAAACCTGGAGCGAATTGTACGCTCCAGCAATAAACCCTGTTTCGTCACCCCCAGACAATTCCAGCCAATTAATCGTGTCTTACTCGCCTACGATGGTAGTAAGAGCTGCCAAAAGGCAGTAAAGTATCTTGCCAAGTTAACTGCTTTTAAAGATCTAGAATTACATATTATTTGCGTTGCTACCCAAGGAGAAGAAACTGCCAGAGAGAATTTAACAGAAGCATCGGAAGTAGTCAAGCAGGCTGGATTTGAACCGATTTGTCAAGTACTATTCGGCGATCTCGAATCAGAAATAGAAAAATATCTAGAACAAAAACATATCGACCTACTTCTAATGGGTGCTTACGGTCATAGTCGTATTCGTCATCTAATCATTGGCAGTACCACCGCCCAAATGCTACGTAGTTCTCATATACCAGTTTGCTTATTTAGATAACTCAGCAAAAGTTTGCCCCGATATCCTTGAATGAAAACGAACAAAGTGGGATAAATAATTGTACGTAGTAGCTAAGTGCCAATAGCTACGAGATAATAAACTGCAACCAAAGTAATTTACACTCAACGTTTTATAAGTATGGATATTAAAAATGGTTTTGTCGCTACAGTGGGGAACACTCCTTTAATTCGTCTCAATAGTTTTAGCGAAGAGACAGGATGCGAAATACTTGGTAAAGCGGAGTTTCTCAATCCTGGTGGCTCGGTAAAAGATCGGGCTGCTCTTTATATTATTGAAGATGCAGAAAAAAAAGGACTGTTAAAGCCAGGAGGTACTGTAGTCGAAGGAACGGCAGGTAACACGGGTATCGGCTTAGCACATATTTGTAATGCCAAAGGTTACAAGTGTCTGATTATTATCCCCGAAACTCAATCCCAAGAAAAAATCGATACCCTCAGAACTTTGGGTGCAGAAGTACGTCTTGTCCCCGCAGTACCATATAAAAATCCTAATAACTATGTCAAAGTGTCTGGAAGGGTTGCAGAGGAGATGGATAATGCTATTTGGGCAAATCAATTTGATAATTTAGCCAACCGTGATGCTCACTATCAAACCACTGGGCCAGAAATTTGGTCGCAAACCGAGGGAAAAGTAGATGCCTGGGTTGCTGCAACTGGTACGGGAGGTACTTATGCAGGGGTTTCTCTTTACCTTAAAGAAAAGAATCCGAATATTCGCTGCGTTGTCGCCGATCCTATGGGTAGTGGTTTGTATAGCTACATCAAAACAGGGGAAATTAAACCCGAAGGAAGCTCCATCACTGAAGGTATTGGTAATAGTCGAATTACGAAAAATATGGAGGGCGTACCTATTGATGATGCCATCCAAATTGACGATCGCGAATGCGTCCGTGTAATCTATCAACTACTCAATAAAGAAGGCTTATTTATGGGTGGCTCTGTGGGCATTAACGTCGGTGCAGCCTTAGCTTTAGCCAAACAAATGGGCCCTGGTCATACTATCGTTACCGTCCTCTGTGATGGCGGAGCGCGCTATCAATCTCGGCTTTATAACCCAGAGTGGTTGGCTTCTAAGGGGTTGACGGTGTAATTGCTTGGCGAGATAGGAAGATTGAGAAAAATGTAGGGTGGGCATTGCAGAATACATATAAAGCTGACCAACAATTTTCTAATGCCCACCGCAATTATATTTTAACTTGAGTGCGATCGCCTGAATAAAAAGAGCAAATATATTCCTAAATCAAAGCAGAAGTGAAAAATGAACTAACAACAAGATAATCTGGCAAAAGAGATGAAAATTCAAGGAACGCGATCGCTCCATTGGAAGAATTACAACAAAACTATCCCAACTCAAACGTATTTGTAAGCGGAAATCTGGCGGTTGATTTTCCCGAAGATATCCAGATCCCTTTTATAAAGAACAAATATACTACAGCTTTCGTTAACGGTACTACATTAAAGCTTTCGTAATGTCCTCTAAGTGATGCGATCGCTCTTTTGCGAGAACAGTATGCAGTAGGGACGGTGGAAGTTAAAATAAGTCAGTCTAAAACCAAGTTATAGCTATGGCAGGTAGAGCAGTCAAAGTACATTTATATGATAAAAAGAGTGTTTCAGGTGGTTACGGTGTAAGTAACGATACAACTTACAAATTTTACCCAAAAGACCTTTGTATTGTAGAACCAGTTAATTCTCAAAAAAAGAAACATCGAGGACGCGCTGGACAGTTGACAGGCAAAATGAATGCTTCAGGTAAGGTTGGGATTCGATTTCTTGATACTTGGACAATTGGCTATGTTGAACCAGTGGATTTAGTTCCTTATAAGCCAAGAGATAATATCTTACAAGAAACTTGAATGGATTGCACTTTTAAAAAATTAATTTTTAGTTTTTAATTTCGCATTAGTCAATAAGAGGAGCAAAAACAAGAGTTTTTAAAGATTAAATAAAACTAAATTTTAGTTTTCATGAAGAGCGAGGGATAAAAACTGAGATCACGTTGAATAATAAGGCGGTTCTCTACGATTGTCTTGTATTTTCAACAAGATTGTCATGGGGATCAAGTTTTTCTTCAAGATCGCGATCGCTATTCTAGTTATATTACCTTTAAAACTAGAAGCTAAAGAAATAGTTTGTAATTCTCCGAAATTTAGCAATCGCTTGAATAATTTATCAAATTCGGCTTATGGAAAACTCAATCGACAAAAATGGCAAACTTTAGTTAGAGAGAATAAAAATACTAAAACTAGGCATTTTGATAATGCCAAAAACGGTTTATCTAAAGATAAAACTCAGAAAATATTAGGATTTTCTGGACAGAAAATTAAAGTGGCTTGTGATGGAAAAGCTGAATATTGGGTTTGGATAGACCAAGAAGATCATAAAAAAATAGTTCAAATTATCTTCTTTGACCAGAAAATAAATATTTTAAAAGGAAAAGGATTTTAGCTGTAAAAAATAGTGCTTCACTGTGCCAGAGCGCACCCAAAACCCCGCCAATAAACTAAGACAGTGAACTATGTTTTAGTTCATTTGGTGGACAGAAGCTATTGAGTAAAACGATAATTTGAGTCGCATTATTTTTCGCCCACCCTACTGTAAGGGCGAAAGGCCGTTCGCCCTTACGAACTCCTAACCTTTCGCTGCTTCCGCCTTCAAATAGGCAAACACTGACTTATCGCCAATATCGGGATTAATTTCTTGGGTCATTTTACGAATTGCAAAGACACTAAAGCCAATTGTCCAGACACCTAATAAGACTTGCTCTGCCTCTACAGGAAGAATCCCAGTCATGTGTCCTAATAGTAACAGAGGAATGACGGGAGTAAGTATTTTTGTCTCCATACGATTAAAACAAAAAGCTTCTTTAAAAAAGATTCCTGTTAGGGCTGCAAAACTAAAACCCGTACCAAAAAGGGTGAGGGGATGATTATAAATATATAGTGCTAAAGGTTCGTTACTAGATATGGCGATCGCAATTGTAGCAACTGTGCCAATTAACCAAAAGCCTTGTAGTAGTCTGTGTAGTGGCTTCATGTAAATATGAATATAAAACAGACTAATCCCCAAACCGATAGAAAACAGAGCAAATAATGGTGTAATCGCAGGTAGAGCTGCTTTACCTTGAGCAAAAAAGAGATTACTGGCGATCGCAAAACTGGCTGCTGCGATAACCAACCCCGCCCGATAAATAATTACTTCGGTGCGATCGTCTTTGGTAATGGTATATGAACCAAATTGTCCTTGATATGTTTGTGGTGGTTGATTGAGAAGATCGATCATGACTCAAACCCTAATTGTAAACAATTACTTTAATTGAAAGTAGTCTAAAACATAGCTGTTTAAAATAACTACGATCGAGAATTTGACATAATTTATATAAATGCTTATCCCTTGGAGCTAAAAACATCTCACAAGAACCAAGCTAACTTATCTTAAATATACAAATGGCAATTAATCTAAACAAAGGACAAAGAATATCTCTGGAAAAAGTAGCACCTGGACTAGTACAGATCTTTATTGGTTTAGGTTGGGATATCAATGTGACTGATACTGGAAGTGATTTTGACATTGATGCTTCTGTGTTTCTGCTCGGCAGTGACGAAAAGCTAATTTCCGACAAGCATTTCATCTTTTATAATAACCAAAATAGCCCCGATCCAGAACAGTCTGTAAAGCAACTGGGCGATAACCGCACTGGTGCGGGAGAAGGAGACGACGAAATCATTGATGTCAATCTCAAAACCGTCCCTTCAGAAATAGAAAAAATAGTTATTGCCGTCACCATCCACGAAGCGGATAAACGCCAACAAAACTTTGGTCAGGTAAGTAATGCTTTTGTACGTGTTGTCAACTGCGAAAATGAAGAAGAAATTATTCGCTACGATCTAACAGAAGACTTTTCGATTGAAACCGCTTTAATCATGGCAGAACTCTATCGTAAAGATGGCGAATGGCGGATGAATGCAGTAGGTGCGGGTTATGAAGGTGGCTTACAAGCTTTGGTAGATAGATATCAAAAATAGCGATCGCTGTTAGTTTGAGATTTACAACTCCTAACTAACAACTAACAACTAACAACTAACAAAAAGAAAACATGGCAGTAAATCTGAGTAAAGGACAACGAATATCTTTAGAAAAAGTCGCTCCTGGGTTGAGTAAAGTTTTTGTCGGTTTGGGTTGGGATACCAATATTACCGATACTGGCAGTGATTTTGATATTGATGCGTCGGTTTTTTTGCTAGACACCAATGAAAAATTAGTTTCCGACAATCATTTTATTTTCTACAACAATCTTGCTAGTCCCGACGCGAATAAATCTGTAGAACATTTGGGGGATAACCGAACTGGTGCAGGAGAAGGAGATGATGAAGTAATTAAAGTCAATCTCAAACAAGTTCCTACTGAAGTTAACAAAATTGTCATGACCGTGACTATTCATGAAGCAGAACAACGACAACAGAACTTTGGTCAGGTACAAAACGCTTTTGTACGAGTCGTAAACGCCGAAAATACCGAAGAAGTAGTCCGTTACGACCTCACAGAAGACTTTTCGATTGAAACTGCCCTAATTATGGCAGAGCTTTATCGTAAAGATGGTGAATGGCGAGTTAACGCAGTTGGTGCGGGTTATCAAGGTGGATTACAAGCCCTCTTAGACCGCTATCAATAGTAACCTTAGATACTTAAATTAGCTACAATCAGAAAAAACATAAATAAGGCATAGCTGCATGATTCCTACAGTTATAGAAAGTTCAGGTCGCGGCGATCGCGCCTTTGATATCTACTCTCGTTTACTCAGAGAAAGAATTGTCTTTTTGGGACAGCAAGTAACCGATGAAATTGCCAACCTAGTTGTGGCGCAACTGCTATTTCTCGAAGCAGAAGACCCTGAAAAAGATATCTATCTTTACATCAACTCCCCTGGTGGTTCAGTCTCTGCTGGAATGGGGATGTTCGATACTATGAATCAGATTCGCCCTGATGTCTGTACCATTTGTATTGGTTTGGCTGCTAGCATGGGTGCATTTTTACTAAGTGCAGGAGAAAAAGGCAAGCGGATGAGTTTGCCCAACTCCCGAATTATGATTCATCAACCCTTGGGTGGCGCGCAAGGACAGGCAACAGATATTGAGATTCAAGCCAAAGAAATTTTGTATCTCAAGCAAAAACTCAATCAACACCTAGCAGATCACACAGGGCAACCTCTATCCAAAATAGAAGAAGATACCGAAAGAGACTTCTTTATGTCTGCCGAAGAATCTCAAGAATATGGTCTGATCGATCGGGTAATTTCCCGTCGTCCTTCTGCGGTCAATCCTCCCGAACCCGTGGCTAATTAAATTGAGAATAAATAATTAAATGTTTGTGTAGGGATGCTTATTGTATCCCTATATTTTTTGTCTTAACAAATCAAACTTCTTGCCGATCGCCAATTTAATTCTTAAGCTTGAGATAAATTTAGAGAGTGGCAAATTTTGTTTATAGACGTTACTGACAAAAGCGGAATTTCTTATACGGGCAGTTCTTATGGTTCGGCATGGAGAGATTTCAATAATGATGGATTTTCCGATTTATGGTTGAGTAATCATGGTTCAAACCCTATTCTCTATCAAAATCAAGGTGATGGAACATTTATCGATGTAACTTCCAATGTCTTTAACCAAGAATTAAGAGGAGACTTCCATAGTGGTGCTTGGGCAGATTTTGACAATGATGGCGATCTGGATCTACTTCAATTAGTAGGAGGAGATTCAGGTAACAGTAGTCTTGAAGATCCTAAAATTGCTAATCTGTTTTTTATCAATCAGAATGGAACTTTTGAAGATCGGGCGATTGATTTGGGTTTAGGTTACATTGGTTCTCGCGGTAGAACACCTTTGTGGTTTGATTATAACAATGATGGTTTATTAGATTTATTGCAAGGTGCAGCAGAACGCACTGACGGCAAAGTTCCCGCCACAATTTTTTATCGACAAGATGGATTTGTCGATCTTCAATCTAGTTTGGCTTTCGATCTTAGTGCCACGCAATTTGCTTTACTTTCAGATTTGGTAGGAGATAATACTCCAGAACTGATTTTGCTCAAACCCCGTGAAGGGATATTTATTTACGACTCTACAGATATCACGGATATTACCGACTCGGTTTTAGAAACTGATTTACAAGCTCAAGATTTTATTTCTGAAGATTTTAACGGAGACTTATTACCCGATCTTTACTTAACCAGAAGAGGTTTGAGTAATTCAGGTTTTTTTCTAGTCGATAATCAAGCCCTCAACTTGAGACTGCAAGCCCAGGAAAATCAGCAAGGAATCACTTTTCGCAGTCAAGGTAAGATTACGATTGATTTGTTTAGTTTTGGTTATAGCTTTGAAGAGATCGATCCAGAAGATATATTTATTGGTGCATCTGGTCTAAATCCAACCGATTTGGATCTACCTTTAGGTATAGTCGATGATACGATTACCAGACTAGAAATAACTCTCGATCCTCAAAACCAACAAGTACAAGGACTGGCAAACTTTACAGCGGGAGAAGATGAAGGACTTTATCTCGGTTATGACCCCGACTCAGCAGAGTGGCAAATATCCTTATCTACCCCAGATAAAGACTTAGTTGCTGCTATTGTTGAATCTGAAGCTGAGATTACAGGAGTTGATGCGATCGCTTTTAATAACGACCTCAATCCACTTTCGGATCGTCTACTAATTAACGATGGAGAAATGTTAGTAGACCAAACTCAAGGTTCGGGAATTAACAGTGTTAGAACTGCTGGAGTCAGTACCGTAGCGGGAGACTTTGACAATGATATGGATGTCGATCTATACGTCGTAACCGCCAATGCTGCGGGCAACGAACCCAATGTTCTTTACGACAATCAAGGCGACGGTACATTTGTGGCAGTTGATGATTTAAATGACGGTGTAGGCACTAATCTGGGTATTGGTGAATCGGTAAGCGTCAGCGATTACAATAACGATGGATTTCTCGATTTATTTATTACCAATGGCAGCTTTCCTCCTATACTGACTGAAAATGCGCCCTATCAACTTTTAGAAAATCAGGGCAACGAGCATCATTGGTTAGAAATCGATCTAGAAGGAACTCAAGGTAATCGTGATGGTATTGGTGCGAAAGTATACGTCACTGCTGGAGGAGTAACTCAATTGAGGCAACAATCTGGGGGAATGCACAACAAAGTACAAAATGATTCTCGTTTACATTTTGGCTTGGCAGATAACACCACCGTAGAAAATATCACTATTGAATGGTCTAGCGGTGCAGTTCAAACTCTCGAAAATATTTCAGCAGATCGAATTCTGGAAATTACTGAAGATTCTTATTTCTAGTATTGTATTTAGATTATCTATGAGCGATCGAGACTTATTTGGTGAGGTCATAAAATTTTCCAACGTTCTAACTGTTGAATAGATAAAGACGCTGGTGAATTTTCTCTTGGTTCTCGAAACTGAATATTTTCAGCCCAAGTTTCGGGATTTTGATACAGTAAATTCAAATTAGCTAAAATTTTTGGTAAATCCCAATTCCACCAACTTAGAGTTAATAATCGTTCGATAGTTTTCGACTCAAAGCGATAACGAATAATTTTAGCTGGATTACCAACAGCAATAGCATAATCTGGTATGTCTCTGGCTACTACTGCTTTTGCTCCAATCACTGCACCGTTACCAATTTTAACTCCAGACATTATTGTCGCACCTACCCCAATCCAGACATCATGTCCAATAGCGGTTTCTCCTTTATTCTTACCATCTATCAAACGTTCGGGACGGTTTTCGGCAAAAAGTAGTACGAACGGAAAAGTTGTCGCTCTAGAAATAATGTGTTCTCCACCACCAAAAATTGTAATATCTTTAGCTAAAGAACAAAATTTACCAATCCGAATTTTGTCCTCTGGCGACCATAACCCAAAAGTAATTCGCTTATCAAAATAAGTATATTCGCCAACTGCGAGCCGTTCATCATTAACTTGGCAATTTAACCAGTATGGAGGGCTATTGTTAGTGTATTCAATAAAAGCCATATTGTTAACTATTACACTGGCAATTTCTTCAACAGTTCTGTTTGAGCGATCGCTTTTTTACTCATTTTTTTGCCCAATACGCTTAAAATTTCCTAGTTAAAACTAAAACAGTTTGCTTTTATTTTCAAGCTTTAACATACAGATTAATTTCTTTTTGCCATAACCCTTTTTTAGCAATCAAGCAAGCGACAGCTTTGATATATTCAACCTGTAACAGTTGCTTTTGTACTGCCGATAAATTTAATATACGGCTACTATTACAGCAGATATTACTGCCGATCGTTATCTAGACGAGATGTTTTGGCAAATTACAGGTAGTTGTGACATGAGTACTAGAGACTTATTTGCTAAAGAAGCCCTAGCACAAATTCCGAAAATTCTGACGCTACAAGACCGCAATCCTCACAGTCCTACCTATGGTTGTTTCGATCGCACTTTTTGGCAATACAAAGTCATTGATTTTCCTGCGGGAATGTCTCAGGAGTTTGTTTATCCTTTAGCGTTAGCATACCACTGTAACCTACCCGATAATATTTTTTATCGGCAGCCCAAACTAAAAGAGTGGGTAGAAGCAGGAATTATCTATGCTGCTAAGAGTAGTCATCCTGATGGTTCGTGCGATGATTACTTTCCTTATGAAAGGGCAGCAGGGGCATCGGCATTTTCTTTACTTGCCTGTATTGAAAGCTATAAGCTAATGGGTTTGGATAATTCTTTGGCTTTGGATTTCCTGATTAAACGGGCAGACTGGCTGGCAAAACATCAAGAAAGTGGACGTTTAAGCAATCATCAAGCTTTGATCGTTTTGTGTTTAGAATTATTAAGTAACTTACTCTCAACCAAACGTTGGGATCTCAGCAAACAAGAACGCCTCGAACAAGTCTTGGCTTGGCAAAACCCCGAAGGTTGGTTTATCGAATATGAAGGTTGCGACCCTGGATATCATACTCTAACTATTTCCTGTTTGGCGCGGGTCTACGAACTAAACAAGAGCGAAAAATTAAAATCGGCGATCGCTCTTGGGGTAAAATTAGCTGCCCAATTTGTTCATCCCGATGGTTCTTATGGCGGGGAATATACTAGCCGTAATACCTATAATTTTTTCCCCCACGGTTTTGAACTAGTAGGGAAATGGCTACCAGAGGCTTTGAACATCAACGATCGCTTTTTAAAGGGGCTAGAAAAAGGTTTGGGTCCTTGTTATAGCGACGACCGCATTATCGGTCATCATACCTGGAACTATCTTTTAGCTTGGCGAGATTTTATCCCCACTCGTCCTCCCCTGAAGCCTCGTCCCCAGGGACGTTTCCACCTCAAAGAAGGGGGAATATTAATCGACCGTCGCGGTAATACCGAACTATATATCGCCCTGAATAAAGGTGGTGTCTTTAAATTATTTCGCGATAACCAGCTAGTTGTTTCCGATACTCAATTTTCTTTACTAGTGCAGCAGGGTAACAAACTCAAAAATGCTGTCGGACATTTAGTAGATAATTATCAAGTTGAGTTAGAAACAGATCGAATTGCGATCGCAGGTAATTTGGGCTGGGCAAAACAAAAACAAATGAACTCTTTAAACCTAATTATCTTACGTTTGGTAATGTTATCTTTAGGTCGATTTTTCCCTAACTTAATCCGTAGCATCTTGCAAAAAATCCTGATTACAGGAAAACAAGACGCACCCTATCAATTTACTCGGCAACTGAGTTGGCAAGGCGAACACTGGCAGATAACAGATCGACTAATTGCAAAATCTTGGGATAAAGTAGTAGCAGCAGATATCGGATGCGATCGCACTTCCATTTATGTAGTCATGAGTCGCACTTTCCAACCAGGACAGCTACAACCCGCCTTAGATTTTGGCGATCGAATTAAAAATCTTCAGTCAGGAGAATCATTTAGTTTAACCAGAGATCTCTAGCAACAGTCAAGGAAAGCAGGGAGATAGGGGGGCGTTGCTGAATGTGTAATGATAAAGCTTTATTTCACTTCCTCATCCGCAAATAATAATTTCTTAAAAGCTAAAAGCTGATAGCTAACAGCTAATAGCTACGAACAGTATTATTTTGTACGTCATTACTTAAATCAGCAACGCCGATAGGGGAGATGGGGAAGCAGAGGAAGTACAACTAATACCAATTATTTAAAAACAACAAATTGAGTAACCAAAAAATTGCGATCGCAGTTTTATAAATCAAAAGTAGAACTGCATAAAAAAACAGACTGTTCATAACTATTAGATGTAAGCAAAACACACACTAAACCCTATACTTACACCTTCTAAAAACATGAAACTTTCTGGAGTATTAAAATTAACTTTTATTGCTAAGATTATCGCTGCTAGTCTAATCGCCGTACCTTCAGTCAATGCCAATACATTTGATGAAAAAGAAATTGCTCAAGAGCAAGTAATTGCGATCGCTGCTCCCTATCGTCATGGTTATAATTTAGTAGTAATCGAGCAAATACCAGGTAAAAATAAATGTTGGGCAGAACAAGGTATTAATCCCGTTCAAGTTGAACCTCTATTAATAAATTTTGACTTCACGGGTCATTGTCGCCGAGCAACTGATAGCAATGGTTATTCTATTAGAATTGGCGGTGAAGAGAAAGGTTCGGATTATCTTCTCAAAATAGTCGAACAAGGCAACGAACTAGTTTTAATCGCCACTCAAAGAGACCCCAACCAAGCACCAATTACTATCGGTAGAAGTCGCGGTAAAAGCGAGGGATTCACTAAAATCTTTTTAAATCCTGGCTGGCGTTTCACCAAACGCTCTTATCAAGGCAAAGAACTATCCCATTTTTACTTTAGTGAGAATGTCAACTAAAAAGACAAGCGATGCCTAGAACGCTAGGCGATCGCGATTTTAATTTAAGCTAAGAAAAAAAACGATCGCCAAAAAATTAATTTATACCTAAATCAAGTCAAACTAAACACCAAGACAAATCCCAAAACTGCTGCAAAGACAATTAGGGCATAAAATTGGGCGCGACCGTTTTCTAGATATTTCAATCCTTCTCCACTCAAGACTGCTGCCAAACCAGTTAGGTTAACTGCACCGTCTACTACGCGGTAGTCAACTTCCATGATCTGTCTGGCCAGACGACGACAACCGATGACAAAGACATTGTTGTAAAGTTCGTCGATATACCACTTGTTGAGAGATAAGCCGTAGAGAGCGGGAAATTTCTTAGCAATGCTACTAGGCTCGATTATCTTGAGTCGATACATTAATGTTGCCACGATAATACCCGTTACGGCGATCGCTACCGATAACCCCGCCATAACTAGAAATTCATTCCAATCAAAAGCGTGTTCTGCTGCTTCGGTAACTATTTCTCCTGGTGCGTGGATAAACTCTTCAAAATAGTTTTCCCAAGGACGACCGATCAAACCGATACCAATCGAAGGAACGGCTAAAACTAGCAGTGGTAAAGCCATGGTTAGAGGAGATTCATGGGGATATTCACTATGACCGTGAGTATCACCTTCTTCTACATCCATTGCTCCAGGCCCAAAAGCAAGTCCAGCATCACCAATTAACTGTTGCTTAATTCCTACATCGTTACCGCGAAACTCACCTTCAAAGGTCATAAAATACATACGGAACATATAAAATGCGGTTAAGCCAGCAGTCGCCCAACCGACAAACCAGAGGGCGGGGTTTGCTGTCATCGCTTGTCCGAGAATTTCATCTTTCGACCAGAAACCAGCAAAAGGCGGAATTCCACAAATTGCCAAATTACCGATAAAGAAAGTACCAGCAGTAATGGGCATATATTTTCTCAAACCACCCATCAAGCGCATATCTTGAGCGAGAACGGGATTGTGTCCTACTACGGCTTCCATACCGTGAATTACCGAACCAGAACAAAGGAACAGCATTGCTTTAAAATAAGCGTGGGTCATTAGGTGGAATAAACCCGCACTGTACGAACCAATACCCATAGCCATGACCATATAGCCTAGTTGGGACATTGTAGAATATGCCAGACCTTTTTTAAGGTCATTTTGAGTTAGGGCGATAGTTGCACCCAAGAAAGCAGTAAAGGCACCAGTCCAGGCAATGACTGTCATTGCCAAAGGTATATCTTCAAATACGGGATACATCCGCGCAATCAAAAATACTCCAGCAGCAACCATAGTCGCAGCATGAATTAATGCTGAGATAGGAGTGGGGCCTTCCATCGCGTCTGGTAGCCACACATGAAGGGGAAATTGAGCCGATTTTGCTACTGGCCCTAAAAAGACCAAGATAGCAAATAAAGTAGCTAAAAAAGCACTTAGAGAGCCATTGGAGACTAATGCGCTCAGACGTTCGCCCATTACACCAAATTCAAAGCTACCTGTTGCCCAATATAGCCCTAGCATTCCTAACAACAAACCAAAGTCACCAACGCGGTTAGTGACAAAAGCTTTTTGACAAGCATCGGCTGCGGGTTTGCGATCGTACCAAAAACCAATGAGAAGATAGGAACACATCCCCACCAATTCCCAAAAGATATAGATCTGTACTAAGTTAGGACTAATTACTAATCCCAACATAGAAGAACTAAAGATACTCAAGTAGGCGTAAAAACGAACATACCCAGGGTCGTGAGCCATGTAGCCATCGGTATAAATCATCACCAAGAAAGCTACGGTAGTGACGATCGCTAGCATCACGGCACTGAGATGATCGATAGTATAACCCACCGTCAGTTTGAAATCTCCTGCCGAAGCCCACTCAATCGAGCGAGTAACTGCTTCGTGTCCGTGAATTTGACTCCACAAAATTGCAAAAGACATCACCATTGCTGCGCCAATGATGGAAACGATAAAGACAGCAACTATCTGACGTAGATTGTTGGTTGCCTTATTAAGAGAAATTAGACCAATTCCCACCACCATCGCCCCCAATAGAGGCAAGAAGGGAATAAGCCAAGCATACTGATAGAGCGGTTCCATGTTTATATCTAACTATATAGATTGCTTAACTACTTTGATGATTAACGCTAATCATTGTGACATACACGATTCCTTAAGGATCTGTTTAGAGATTGTTTTTCTCTTCACTTATCTTAATAAAGAAATGTGCTTTACTCTTGTTTAAGAATACATTTACTTGAAAGAACAGTGTATTTAGTATCTTGAAATAGATTACAGCTAGTTGGTAAAAGAGCGATCGCACTTAACTCGCCCCGTTTTAGATTTTCAATTGCTGCTTGGGTGACGGGTTGATGATCTCTTAGCCAACGATTTTCTTCTAAATATTCTGGAGTAAAACTGGATCTGTCTACTAGCCAAAAATCAACTCCATAGCGGTGAATAAAGTCTTTGACAATCTTTAAATCTGTAGTGTATTGAGCCTCAATTAGATCGACGACACGCTGACGAAAAGGTTGATAATAACCCATGTGGTAGGGAATGGCATATTCTCTGGCAACTAATACCGAGCGTTGGGTAAGGCTTGGGATTAGATCGGCTTCCTCAGTTAAGGAGGCAATTACAATATCCTTGGGTTGCTGTTGCAAGAACTGATATAGTTCGGGGTGTTGTCCTCTTTGATAACCAGTATTGATAAAGTTATTGCGGGTGGCTGGATAACCCACTAATGTCGTACAAAATACTATTAAAATGCTCAGCGCAATTAGCGGTCGAACTTTACTCTGAACTTTACTGGCGATCGCCCAACGCCAAACAGCTTCTAAAATTAACATTAAGCTGATACTTGCTGCCAAAATTATCGTTACCTTAAGACTTCGAGCAGTATAGCGACTGGGAAGGTATAGCTTAAATAATAAGGCGTGAGCAGCGAAAAATAATCCAAAAGAGACAATCAATAAATCCCTCAGATAAGAAATTCTCGGATTAATCTTGGAGATGAGAGTGAACTTTTGGGGAAACTTCAATAATATAGGCAACAACAAACCCCCGTAGGCTAGTTGTGGCACTAAGGCAGAAGGTAGCTTAATTCCCGTCCGACTGGCATTAAACCAAAACCGCCAAGGATCGCGATCGTGGAAAAAACCAGCCCTACCTCCCGCGATAAACTCTGGTAAACTCCGAGCTTGTTCTAGGGTGGTAGTAGGGCCATATTCAGAGGCAGCTAACACGTAAGGCAAAAGCACTACAAAAGCTACTCCTAAACTAATACAGCTAAAAAGAATCACCTGCTTATCCCTGCACAGACGAGGGATGTAACCATCAATACGCCATAATTGCCAAAACAAAACTCCCCCACAGATCAGCACCAGAGAAGGATAAAACCAAGACATCAGTACGAGCGTCAGACAAACTCCCAAAAGCGATCGCCTTAACCAATAATAAAGAAATATAAAAAACAACGGATAGACAAAATCTCTTGCCGTACCCGATATTAGTCCTGCCTGGGACCAGATATTTTGATTAAATATTAATGTTGCCGTAAACGCGCCAAAAGGAAGGGGTAAAAGCGACAAACTGACAGCAAAACAATAAACTGTCATCACTATGCCAAGCATTCCTGGAACAAACTTATTAAATACCAAGGGATCGATGCCCACAGTTGCAGCGATACGATAAAAATTTTTATATCCCCAGGGTGCGATCGACTGGTAATAATTAGCAATCAAATCGTTAGGAAAGAGTTCTGGATCTAAAAACCGCCTCATCCAGAAGACGTGCTGTCTGGCATCATCCTGAACCAGATAGTCACCATCAAAAGCCTTTCGGAGGGCGATTAGGCTATAAACTAGGCTAAAAATCAAGCCCAAACTCAGCCAAAAGAGCGATCGCCTAGTGTATATTTTAGTTTCAGTAGCAAATAGAAATTCGTATATTTTAGCGATCGACATTCTAAGATAAGTAGGTTCAACATCGTCGAAAATAATAACTTTTTTCTACCTCGATTTGATATCCTGCTAGTCTCTATCTAGTACAAGCAATGCACCCAGAATCTAATCCCGCTTTTTCTATTGTTATCCCTGTATACAACGAGGAGAAAAGTATTGCAGCTACAGTGGATCATCTGCATCTCACACTACAGCCCAATAACTATCAATATGAAATCATCGTGGTTAATGATGGTTCGATAGACTCTACATCCCAAGTGCTATCTTCTCTGACTGGTATTATCGCGATCGAACATAACCGAAATCGAGGTTATGGTGCTGCACTCAAAACTGGTATCAGACAGGCTCAATATCCTCTAGTTGTCATTACTGATGCTGACGGCACATATCCCAACGAAAGAATTCCCGATTTAATTAAACTAGCTAACCGCGCTGATATGGTGGTAGGGGCGAGAATTGGTAAAAACGTCACCTATTCCAATCTGCGTAAAATTCCCAAGTGGTTTTTAGTGCGTTTTGCTCAATGGGTAACTAAAACCAAAATCCCCGACTTAAATAGTGGCTTGCGGGTATTTCATCGCGATATTTTAGTCAGATTTATCCCCGTTTTACCCAATACCTTCAGCTTTACTACCACCATTACCATTGCCATGCTAACTAATAACTATATCGTTCACTACGAACCGATTGATTATTTTCATCGCGTTGGTAAAAGCAAAATTAAACCAATTAGAGATACCTTACGTTTTGTGCAATTAATTCTCCGCATGGGCGTATATTTTGCTCCCTTGAGAATCTTTTTACCAGTAGCAGGACTATTTTCCATCGGCTGCTTAATATCTCTCTGCAACGATTTATTTATCGAGCAAGATCTAACCGAATCTACTCTAATTCTATTTGTGGCTGCAATTCAATTTGGAATGTTTGCTTTACTTGCTGACATGATCGACAGAAGAAGTAGTCGATTTTAGTTCGGAGTCTGAAATTTGTAGAGACGTAGCATGCGATGCGGTTGCGCAAGCAAGTCGTTAGACGAGCGCGAGTCCTTTAGGGCTACGTCTCTACAGATCGAAATGGCTTGCTACTAATGCCCACCAAAAGCTTTAATCGTTACACTTATCTGACTCGATATAACCTTTGCCTTCACAAAAAGAGCAGGTTTCGCTGCGCTGCACATCTCCCGCACAATCTCGAATCTCGATATAGCCTTTTCCCTCACACTGATAACAAGATTTTTGCTCGCTCTTTTTTGGAGACTTCTCTATTTCCATGCTTCTGTTGATTGTTAATTGTCCATTGTCCCTTACCCATAACCGTGTTCGGCAAGAAAAGACAAACTAATTTCCTCTGGTTGCTGATGATTCGGCAGACGATGTGAGATTAAGCGATCGACGTATTTACCCAAAATATCACTTTCTAAATTCACTAAATTTCCTGCTTGCAGAGAACTTAAATTGGTTTCGGCATAGGTATGAGGAATCACCGCTGCGGTAAACCAACTACCATCAGGAGCGCGATCGGCAATAGTTAAACTAATTCCATTAACTGCAATGCTACCTTTAGATACCAGATAACGACCTATCCGATCTTGCCACTGTTCCTCCATCCCTGTTGGCATTCCAAAACGCATTTCCCAAGATGTAGCCGTAGATACCGCTTCCACCAAACAGCCAATACCGTCGATATGTCCTGTAACAAAGTGTCCGCCAATTTTACTACCCATCCGTAAGGAAGTTTCCAGGTTGACATATTTAGCAGCACGAGCGCGATCGCCCAAAGTAGTTCTTGCTAAAGTTTCGGGAGAAGCAGTAGCAATAAAACCCCGCTCCAAAATAGTTTCCACCGTCAGACATACCCCATCCACGGCCACGCTATCTCCAATTGCCAAATCGGACACCATCGCACTGTAATTGTCCTCAATGATTGAAATCTCAAAAGCATCCTGTCCATAACTTTCAATCGATCCCAAAGACTGTACCAAACCTGTAAACATTATCGTAAATTCTGTAACTTTAAATAACTTAACTATTATTTTTTCTTGAACACTACAGGCAACAGAAAAAAACTGAGGCATACTGTGGTTAAGAGTAACATTTAGAACACCCAGTTCTAGTTTTTCAGCCATAAGTTGGTTGCAAGACACCTAAAACCTATTTAAATTTAAGGGGTAGATACATTATAGATTCTGTTATCTAGTGCTATCTATTGCTCCTAAACTCCTGCTAATTTTAACTACTCCAGAGGCTAAATCCATGATTGAAATGAACGTTGCGGGCATTGTCTTAAATGCTGCTAGTCGCAGTCCAATGATTTTACTAAAAGATAGTTCAGAGCGTAGAGCGTTACCAATTTTTATTGGACAAGATCAAGCTGATGCGATCGTCAAAGCTCTCGAAGGACATCGCCCATCCCGTCCCCTGACTCATGATTTAGTTGCTAATATCTTTGATGAGTGCGATCTTAATCTAGAAAAAGTTATTATTCATTCTCTCAGTGATGATATCTTTTATGCGGTACTATGTGTCGAAGTTCATGGAGTCAAAAAAGAAATCGATTGTCGTCCCAGCGATGCTGTGGCGATCGCTTTACGTACTAATAGCCCAATTTGGGTATTAGAAGAAGTAATTGCCGATGCTTCTATTCCCGTAGATCGCGATGCCGATGATGCAGAAAGAAGGGCTTTCAAAGAGTTTGTCTCTAGTCTGAGTCCAGAAGAGTTGATTAAAAGAGGCGGTTACAAAGAACAACACTAGTTTAAGAAGGAACGAAGAACGAGGAGGAGAAAAGTAAGGAATAAGTTTGATGCAAACTAGACGGTTTGGCAAAACCAATCTTAATTTATCTGTGTTTTCTTTGGGGACAATGCGTTGTTTGGCTTCTCCCCAAACCAGCCGTCAAACTATCCAAAAGGCAATTTCTTTAGGTATAAATCATATAGAAACTGCTAGAGCTTATGGTCAAAGTGAAAACTACTTAGGTCAAGCATTGCAAGATCTCGCTGTTCCCCGTCAGCAGATCTACATCACTACTAAGTTGTCTCCAAGCCGAGATCGAGAGGAAATGAGCGGGTGGATCGATGAGTCTTTAGCTACCCTACAGGTAGACTACATTGATTTTCTGGCAATTCACGGCATCAACACTTGGAAACATCTTCAATGGGTAACTCAGCCTGATGGTTGTTTGACCGCAATCCAAACTGCAATTAACCAAGGAAAAATTAGACATTTAGGCTTTTCGACTCATGGCAGCCTAGACTTAATTTTGGCAGCGATTGATACAGATTTATTTGAATTTGTCAACCTCCATTACTACTATTTCTGGCAACGCAACCAAAGTGCGATCGCCCTAGCGTCAGCAAAAGATATGGGTGTCTTTATTATTTCTCCTGCTGATAAGGGAGGAAAACTCTACACTCCCCCTCAAAAACTCCAAGAATTATGCGCTCCTTTTAGTCCTCTAGAATTAAACTATCGGTTTCTCTTGAGCGATCGCCGCATTACCACTCTTAGCATCGGTGCAGCTACACCAGAAGAATTAATTACTCCCTTAGAAGTAGCGACTAAAGACTGTGGCACTCTTTCCCAGTCAGAAAAGACAGTATTTGAGCGGTTAGAAAAACAATTAGAAACTAGTTTGGCTAGCGGTCTGTGTCGTCAGTGCGATCGATGTCTCCCTTGTCCAGAAGAAGTTAATATTCCCGAAATTCTCAGGCTGCGTAATTTGACCGTTGCCTACGAAATGCAAGATTATGGGCAATATCGCTATGGAATGCTAGAAAATGCAGGGCATTGGTTTCCTGGCAATAAAGGAAATAAATGTAGCGACTGTGGCGACTGTCTGCCACGCTGTCCAGAAAAATTACCTATCCCTACTCTACTCCAAGATGCCCATCAACGTCTTAAAGGTAAGGAACGTCGGCGTTTGTGGTCTGAATAATCAATATTAAGTATTAAATATAAGCAGTTAAATTCAAGAAATCTTTTTAGAAGCCAATAACTCCCTAGATTCTTGTCTAACTGTCCCAATCATAGCTGCTTGTTGAAGAAAGATAAAAGCTTCCAAATCTTCTAATTCATATTTGTTTTGGAGCATTTTTCTCAGTTTCTCTTCGGCTTCCAATGTTAAATATCCTGTTGCCATAGCCCGATCGACTAATTCCCGAATTGATTTCATAACTAATTACCAATCTTGATAAACTTTCGCTAAAACTGTGCCGAGCATAGTTAATAAAAATGAAGATATTAAAAAATAGTTTTCAATATTTTCCAGATATAACGGTATTTTTAAATACGTTTATCTAATAATTATTAAATTTTAATGAACAATGAGTATTTTTCCTGTAACTTCGATCGCTTTACTTTCGTTACCAGGATCATTGATGCAATCGACCGATAAGACAGTTAGTAGTCCAAACAAAAAACCCTCGAATAACTGTGTAATCGACGTTAAGAATGTCTATTTCCAGACTGTCTTATTGATGGGGAGTAAAACCCGTAAGAGAAAAAGCTGATTTCGTTCATGTTTAAGATAAGTGAGAATACTAAACTAAATTATTAAAGAAATATATTTTATCGATAATTTCACTTATCTATTGTGCCTCTATTTTTGCCAAAAAGAAAAATTAGTACATAAAAAATATTAAAAGGCTGGAAATAGTCGATAATTCTATTCACAGCCAGGAAGTCAAACAAACATGAGTAACATACTAAAAGGTCTAAATATCTATTTAATAGGAATGATGGGTTCGGGTAAAACTACCGTAGGTCAAGAAATAGCCAAAGAACTTAACTATCGTTTTTTCGATACAGATGCGATTGTAGAAGCGATCGCCAAAAAGCCAATTAGCGAGATTTTTCAACAGGAGGGCGAGGCTTATTTTCGAGACCTAGAAACCAAAGTTCTAGCAGAATTATCTACCTATACCCGCTCGGTGATATCTACTGGAGGAGGGATTATTCAACAACAAATCAATTGGAGTTACCTCAGACAGGGTTTGATTGTCTGGCTTAATGTGGAGTTAGAAATCTTAAAAAAAAGAATAGCTAGAGATGAAACCAGACCCTTAGCTGACAAACTAGAATCATTACTCAAAACTCGTCTACCTTTATATGCTCAAGCAGATTTGGCGATCGCCACTAAAGCCGAACAAACTCCTTCAGAAATATCCACCCAAATTATTGAAGCTATACCTACAGTAATCAAGTCTTAAATTTGATTTAATAATTATTTATCCTTTTCTGTTCCAACTTTATGGTGTACGACAGCGAATATTTAAAAGAAGCAGCAGCTACCCGCGTCCGTATTCTCAGCGAAGCCTTACCCTATATCCAAAAATTTGCCGGTCGCACGGTGGTAATTAAATATGGTGGTGCGGCCATGAAAGATGGTAGCCTCAAAACCAAAGTTATTAACGATGTAGTCTTTTTAGCTTGTGTGGGAGTACGTCCAGTACTAGTCCACGGGGGAGGCCCAGAAATTAATACCTGGCTGCAAAAATTAAATATTCAGCCAGCCTTTAAAAATGGTCTGCGCGTTACCGATGCCAATACGATGGATGTGGTCGAAATGGTCTTAGCAGGTAGGGTAAATAAAGAACTAGTGTCTTTAATTAATCGTGCTGGAGCTTTAGCAGTCGGACTGTGTGGCAAAGATGGCAATCTAGTTCAAGCTCGCCCAGTAGATCGAGAAGGGGTAGGTTTTGTCGGAGAAGTTACGACTGTAGATACGGGATTAATTGAATCTTTGGTTAGTAATGGTTATGTACCAGTAATTTCTAGCGTAGCTGCCGATGAAAATGGGCAGGCATATAATATCAATGCAGATACTGTAGCAGGGGAAATAGCAGCAGCATTACAAGCAGAAAAGCTAATTCTCTTAACCGATACCCCAGGTATTTTGTACGACTATCACGATGCTTCTACCTTAATCAAAAAGCTCGATATTCAAAAAGCTAGAGAACTAATCGAGCGCGAAATAGTCTCGGGAGGAATGATTCCCAAAGTGAACTGTTGCGTGCGATCGCTAGCCCAAGGAGTCCGCGCCGCCCATATTCTAGACGGTCGTTTGCCCCACTCTCTTTTACTGGAGATTTTGACCGATGAGGGAATTGGTTCGATGCTCGTCGCCTCAGAATTGATGGATTATTAATTTGCAGTTCTGGTAGGGGCGTAGCCCTAAAGGACTCGCTTCGCATCGCATACTACGTCTGTGCGGTGGTTAGTTGTACTTTCTACTTCCTTGTTCTTCGTTCCTTATTCCTCCTTCCTTCTTCTACTTCCTTATCTCACCAATCCCTTCTGTAGCTGGTAGGGTCAGATTAACTTCCTTGGCTTCGATCGTGTGCGATCGCTGTTTTAAAAGCTCTAGATCTTCCATGATTTGTGCTTGCTGGTGTTGAATTTGCTCTAGACGAGTGATAATTTCTTGTAGCTGTTGGGGATTATTGGTTACTTCGTAGTTAGTAACGGTGGTGTTGATTGAATTAATTTTGGGTTTGGCTTCCCAACCAAATAAAAATTTCAGTAGTAACCAAGGCGAGCGCAAAATCCACAACCACATTCGATCTATGGCTGAAGCGATCGCTCTATAGATCGTGATTAATAAGCGAATTAGCAAAATCATCATAATCGAGCCAACAATAAAGCTAATTAGAGGATGATGAAATAACCAAGCAAGAGTGGGATGATTAGTTAACCAAGTATCCCAACGAGAATGAATAGAATTGCCGATCCCATCGATTAAATAATTATCCCAAGAACTCGCTTTGCCAATTGCATCCTGCAACGAAGATGATGCTACTCGGTTGAAAATACTCAATTCTTTGGTTAGATCTTCAAACAATGCTGTCATGACTAGGACTAAAGCCTTATCTTAGCTGAACTTGGTTTTTTTATTCTAAGAGTTTAATTCACCTTGTCACCAATGTTCATCAAATCACTATTGGCGAACATTACTAACAACCAACGAGGGATGACTCATGACTAATAATTTTCGCCCTTGAGAACGGCTCGCTATACTTTGACGATAGTGGAATATCGGTTATTAATTCCAACGCGAGTGCAAAAAATATCGAGGGAGTTGTTATTATTACTCAATTTTAGGGAACTATAAAGATTGAAGTTGATTTTTAATCAACACATATAGCAATTCTAATGTAATCATCAAAACAATCTGGTGCGAATTTATCGCTTATCTGGGTAAAAGACTCAGGCTAGATTTTTGAAAATGATTTAAGACTGCTATATCGCGCCGGTTTTCTGTCATTACCTGACAAAAATTAACTAAACCTAATTTATTAATAAGTCTCACGATTCAACTTTTAGATGTTGAGTAGCAGTCTATTAATAAGCTGCGATTATTTTTATAAGAGGAAGTTTGTAATGACGACTGCCAAAAATGGAACTAGTCATGCTCGGACTCATATTCAACAGTTTACAGCCACCAGACAAATCGAGCTTTTTGAATCTTTAAAAGAATCTCGATTTAGCGGTCGGTTGGTTATCTCCGATGCTCAAGAACGTACTTGGATATTGTATTTATATTTGGGTCGTATTGTTTATGCTAGCGGGGGAATGCATCCTGTTAGAAGATGGAGAAGGCACGTAGTTGCATATTGTCCGGAAAGACTGTCTCATGTTGAAGAAATTCAGTTAGCTCTAGCTAATATTGCCCAGGAAGAATCCAGAATTTCTTGGGAATATCAATTACTATCTGTTTGGATTGACCAAAATAAGATTACTCGCGACCAAGCTACCAAAGTAATTAAGGGTACGGTGGTCGAAGTATTGTTCGATATCATACAAGCAGTACAGGTAACTTGCGAATCAGTTAAAGATAATTTATTAACTACAAGACTAATTTTAATTGATGCCGAACAGGTCATCAAAGAAGCGAACAGACTTTTCACTGCTTGGCAGGAAGCAAAAGTTGCCGATCGCTCTCCCGATATGGCCCCAATTATCCGCCAACCAGAAGCCTTACGCAAAAAAACTTCTGCGCAAGTTTATCAAAATTTAACTCAATTATTAGATGGCAAGCAGACTTTGCGGGACTTAAGCGTGCGGATGAAGCGGGATGTGGTTACCGTTACTCGCTCTTTATTGCCCTATATTCAGTTAGGTTTGGTGCAGTTAATTGAGGTGGGAGATATTGCCCCTCCCGTATCGACTCCTGTAGCCCAAAAGCTCTTTAAACCTCAAACTCCGCGTCACATCACTGTTGCCTGTATCGATGATAGTCCGATTATTTGTCAAACCATGGAAAGCATCATCAAAGAAGCAGGATACAACTTTGTCAGCGAGATGGATGGCTTAAGAGCGATCGCCGTACTGCTAAGTCGCAAACCCGACCTAATTTTTTTAGATTTGGTGATGCCCAATACCAACGGTTATGAAATTTGCTCGCAATTACGAAAGCTATCTTTTTTCAAAACTACACCGATAGTTATTTTGACGGGTAATGATGGCATTGTAGACCGTGTGAGAGCCAAAATGGTCGGCTCGACGGATTTTCTGGGCAAGCCCGCTCAACCAGAACAAGTCTTAGAAATAATTAATAAATACGCGCTCCAAAAATCTAAAAAGTAACTATCGAGTAACTATAATTTAGTTTTTTGGGGTTTGGCGTTAGTTTATAGTCTGTCAAGGGAACAATTAGAATTGTTGACTGAGACATTGACATTTTTATTTCTGATGCCAAACATAATCGAACACAGCTTAAAACAGCTTAAAATTTAAGCTAAATACATATTGAGGTAGCAATTGTTATGGGATACACTCTGATTGTTGATGACTCGGCCACCGAGCGATCGATTATTACAGGTTGTTTAAAACAAGTTGGAATTAATGTCTCTGTGGCTCTCAGTGGCGAAGAGGCTTTAAAAAAAATCGAGCAGGATTCTCCCGATCTGATTGTTTTGGATGTAGTTTTGCCAGGACGGAGTGGTTTTGAGATTTGTCGTCAACTCAAAGGTTCAGAAAATACCAACAAAATTCCGATTATCCTCTGTTCTACTAAAGGTACAGAAATGGATAAATTTTGGGGCATGAAACAGGGAGCAGATGCCTATATCCCCAAACCTATAGATCAAGAAGAGTTGATCCGTAAAGTCAAAGAATTAATCTCTTGATCCTAAGAAATGAAAATTCGACGCTCGAGGACAACTTATTTATCAAAGTTTTAAATCAAGGTTAATTAATAATTGTGTCCGATTTATTTTCACCTTCGAGTCTATCCAATACTGGTATGCAGCTTGTCAGCCAAACAGAAGAGGAGCAATTTTTGAGATTTTCTCTTGATTCTAGTACGCAAATCATGCTGCCTATTAGACAAATTACAGAAGTTTTAAAAATTCAGTTTAGTCAAATCGTTCCCATTCCTCAAATGCCCGATTGGGTGATGGGCGTATATAACTGGCGAGGAGATATTCTGTGGATGGTCGATTTGGCACATTTAATTGGTCTTAGTCCTTGGTATCAACAAAATACAAACCGCTCCAGCCATACCGCGATCGTTTTATCTCCCGATAAGGATCGGGCAAATAGGGGAACTAAAATCGATCTTGGTTTGGTTGTTTCTCGGGTTGAAGATATTGAACTATGCGACACTTCGGCTATTCAATCGCCTCCAGAATCTAGCATTCACCCACAGCTTGCTCCTTTTCTGCAAGGATATTGGCTTGGCGACCACGAAGACATGATTCTGGTGTTAGATGGTAAAGCCATAGTAGCAGCCATGCCTAGTTTAGCTAATTAAATCGATATATTTTCCATAATAAATTTTTTAAGTTTAATTTTTCTATTGTAGATAGGTTCACTTACTGCTAGCTGTAGTTTTTATGAATAACTTGCCCGAATTCTCCAACCAAAAGTACGACCGAACCCAGACTGATTCATCGGGAGCTAAACTTCCTTTTTTCAAGCGACTCTATGGTTTACCCATAAATCGCAAAACCGATTTAATACCTTGGTTTAGTTTTGGTGGATTACTGATAGTTTTGGGTGCAGGGGGATTAATTCTCTACGGAACTCTAAAGGAGCAGTTATTTAGACAGGCTGAATCTAAACTAAGTGTAAAAAGTGGAATAGTTAATCTACTAGTAGCTAACAATAATTTATCGGGCTTAAAGCCAACTATAAATGCCTTTACAGGTCAACAGGGCTATAGTGCGATCTATTTACGTCAGCCCAATGGCGAATTTGCCTTGGCTTCGTCTTCGGCTAATTTTGACGGACAGATAAGCTCGAATATTGCTCTTGCCGATCGCAGTATTATTGATTTAGCGGTGGAAAGCAATGGTGAAATCGTCGAGCGAATAGGAAAAGTAGAAAATCGGAAATATGTCTTGGCTGCTAAAACGATCGCAGATAGTACGGGAGAGCCGATAGGCGTTCTCGTCCACGGTAGTTCTCTGGTGGCGATTAATAATATTATCCGCAGTAGTTTACTGGCTCAGTTCGCGCTCTCGATCGTGATTTTAATCTCGATTATTGCTTTGAGTAAGATTTTAGGGAAGGCGATCGCCGAACCGATTCAAAATCTGCAACAAGTAGCTCAGGATTTTTCTGAAGGCAACCTCAAAGCTAGAGCTGAAGTTAATACCACTGATGAAATAGGATTGCTCGGCAATACTTTTAATATTCTGGCCGATTCGATTGAGATTAATGAGGCTCGTCTCAAACAAGATGCAGAACTTTCTCGTTTGCTCAAAGAAATTGCCTTAGATATTTCACGAGCAATTGATGTCCCAGGTATTTTACAAGTTGCGGTAGAAAGCAGTAAAGCCGTACTTAATTCAGACCGAGTTATTTATTATAGTTTTGATGCCAACTGGCAAGGAAAAGTGATCGCCGAGGCAGTAGAGGATAAATTTCCTTCCGCTTTGGGTGCAGAGATTAACGATCCTTGTTTTGCTGAGGGCTATGCCGAAAAATACCAGCAGGGAGCCGTTAAAGCGATCGCCAATATTTATCAAGCGGAGTTAAATGACTGTCATCTCAAGATGTTAGAGCCTTTTGCGGTCATTGCTAGTTTGGTTACTCCCGTAGTCATGAGCGATAAGTTAGTTGGTTTATTGATTGCCCATCAATGTAGCGAGCCGAGAGCCTGGCAGCAAGACGAAATTGAGTTGCTCACTCAGATCGCGGCTCAAGTAGGAAGTGCGATCGAAAAAATCGAGCTTTTAGAGGTACAAAAACAAGCAGAGCAACAAGAAAGACTGGCAAGAGAAAATCTCCAACGTCGAGCCTTGGAGTTACTGATGGAGGTAGACCCCGTCAGTCAAGGAGATCTAACGGTACGGGTAAAAGTACAGGAAGATGAAATCGGTACGATTGCCGACTCTTATAACGCTACAATTGAGAGTCTGCGAAAATTGGTAGCTCAGGTGCAAGCTGCTGCTTTGCAAGTATCGACAACTACCAGCGATAAAGATCTTTCGATTCAAGAGCTATCTAATGATGCATCGGCTCAAACTCAAGAAATCAATACCGCACTAGCTAGAATTCAGGGGATTGTTAATTCAATTCAAGCGGTAGCTAATAATGCCAAATCCGCAGAAGCAGCGGTGCTGAGAGCAGCAGAAACTGTCAAAGCTGGCGATGATGCGATGAATCAAACCGTAGAAGGTTTCCAGGAAATACGCAATACAGTAGCGGCAACTGCTAAAAAAGTAAAACGTCTGGGAGAATCATCTCAAAAAATCTCCAGGGTGGTCAACGTAATTAGTAACTTTGCCGATCAAACCAACCTACTTGCTCTCAATGCCTCAATTGAGGCAGCTCACGCAGGGGAAGAAGGTCGGGGATTTGCGGTAGTTGCCGATGAAGTGCGATCGCTGGCCCGTCAGTCTGCGGAAGCAACAGCAGAAATTGAAGCTTTAGTGGCAGAAATTCAGGCAGAAACCAACGAGGTGGTCGCTGCTATGGAATCTGGTACGGAACAGGTGGTGGCGGGAACAAAACTAGTAGACCGCACTCGCGAGTCCCTAATTGAGATCGCCGATGTGAGTCAGGAGATCGATCGCCTTGTCGCTGAGATTGCTACCGCTACCGTAGAACAGTCTAAAGACTCGGAGGTAGTCAGTCAGACAATGATGCAGGTGGCTGCGATCTCCGATAAAACCGCCACTGAAGTCCAAGAGGTATCCGCATCTTTCAAAGATTTACTCACCGTGGCACAAGAATTACAAAACAGTGTGGCAAAGTTCAAAGTCAGCTAATCCTTGGCGAGCAATTTATTTCTGAATTTTGGACGAGCAATATTAAATGACTAATCTTAACTGAAATGACTACTTCATTGCCTGACGACTACTTAGAATTACCCCTACAAAGCCAATCTGCTTCAGAAGAACTAATTTCTGGGTCTTGGTGGCAACGCCAAAGTATTCGTTTCAAGACTACTATCTTAGCGATCGCCATTGGGACAATTCCCACTTTGGCTGTAGGTTCAATTGCCTACTATTTTGCTGCTCGTTCGATCGCCGAAGAGACTGCTAGCCTGAGAAAAACTCTGGTCGCCGACTTACAAAAGCAAGTTAATGTCTTTATGAGCGATCGCCTGGGAGACATTAAGGTGATGGCCAATCTGGATATTTTTACCAATCCTAAACTGCGAGAGGTTGCTACCGCCGAGGAAAAATCCGCAGCCCTGCAAAGAATTCAGGATGCCCAAGGTATTTATAACAGTATCGCTGTATTTGATGCCCAAGGTGATTTTATTGCTCAAACTGACGGGAAAAGTCTGGGCAACCACCTCAATCGAGGCTATATTCAAGCAGCATTAAAAGCTGACGGCGCGGTAATCAGTCAACCGAGAATTTCTACTAGTTCGGGAATTTATAGTATTTACACCGCAGCCCCGATTAAAGATCGGGTTTCAGGCGAGACTATTGGTTTTGTCAGAGCGAGGATGCCCGTAGAAGTATTAAAGGAATTATTACAAGACTATACTACCGATGGCAGTCAATATTATTTACTCAATAACCAGGACGAGATTTTTCTAGGTTCGGCGGGAGAATACGTTATTAAAACTAAAAGTGATAATTCTAGCGTTGACAACCAAACTTTTGCTTATGAAGCAATTGGGGTAAGAGAAGTTTTTTCAGGAATAGAAACTCTATTAACTAGTTCTGACATTGCTGCCGACATGGGAATTAATACCCAGAACAATACCGAGCAATTCTTAACCTTTGCTCCTGCTCAAATCACCGCAGGGCTACCCACTCTAGATTGGCAAACTATAATCGCTACCGACAGTGCCATCGTTTATGCACCCCAAAGAAGATTGCGTCAAATATTTATCTTCGGTACGTCAGTTGTGGCTTTAGGAATTGGGGCGATCGCCTACATGGTAGCTAATCGATTACTGCGTCCGATCCTTTCGGCTGCTGATGCGGTGATCGAAATCGGTCGGGGTAATCTTAATACTCGTCTGGAGATTCGGGGAGCAGACGAAATCTCTCAGTTGAGAGCCAATATCAACGCCATGGCAGTTCAGCTAGCGAATGTGGTCGAAATTCAGGCTTTGTTGGCTCAACAATCGGAAACCATTAAAAATATTACCCTACAATTTGCCACGGCGGCCGATCTGGCTGAGATTTTAGCGATCGCCGTAAGTGAGGTTCACAAAACTCTGCCAGCAAATCGAGTTATCTACTATCAGTTTGTCAGCGAGACTTCGGGGATAGTAGCTGCCGAATCTAGTTCTCACGGTTCGATCCCGACTCAGAATACCGAAATTCTCAATCCCGAACTCGTTCGAGCCTACTTAGATAAATATCAACAGGATAATACCGAGGTAGAAATAATTAACGATATTCAGCAGTCAAATGTCTCTTCAGCTTATCGAGAACAGATGCAGGGTTTGAGAGTACAGGCAAGTTTGATTGCGCCAGTAACAAAGGAAAATAAGCTCGATGGCTTGTTGATGGTGCTTTATACTGCCAAACGTAACTGGCTAGAGGAAGAAGTAGAGTTTATTACTCAGGTTGCCAATCAAATTGATTTTGCGGTAACCCGCTTGGAATTATTAAAACAGCAACAACTCGGGGAAATTAGAGAAAAAGCAGCCAAAGAAGCAATTCAAAGTCGAGCTTTAGAGCTTTTACAAGAAGTATACGACGTTAGTGAGGGAGATCTAACGGTTCGGGCAAAAGTTACCGAAGACGAAATTGGCACTATTGCCGACTCCTACAACTCAACTATTGAAAGCCTACAAAAATTAGTAGACCACACTAAATCCGCAGCGATTGAGGTACAAAACAACACGATCGCCAATGATGTTGCCGTTCAAACTCTCGCCCAAGAAACCATCACTCAAGCAAGTGCGATCGCCGAAACTCTCAAACAAGTCAAAGCAATGGAACAATCGATTCAACAGGTTGCTTTGAATGCGGAACAGGCAGACGAATATATTAAACAGGCTAATCTCACCATCGATAGTGGCGATCGGGCAATGAACCACACGGTAGCCGAAATCAATGCGGTCAAAAATACCGTAACCGAAACCGCTACCAAAGTCCAAAAACTAGGGGAATCATCCCAAGAAATCTCTCAGGCGGTCAACCTAATTGGACGTTTTGCAGCCCAAACCCACCTTTTAGCTCTCAAAGCCTCCATTGAAGCAGCCAGAGCGGGAGAACAGGGTAAGGGCTTTGCCGTAATTGCCGATGAAGTGCGGTCTTTGGCAACTCAGTCAGCAGATGCAACAGCAGAAATCGAAACCCTGGTCAATAAAATTCAGCTTGATACTAATGAGCTAGCCGAGGCGATGACTCAAGGAACCAAACAAATCGCTGCGGGGAACGAACTGGTACAGCAAACCCGACAAAGCTTAACCCAGGTAAGTCAAGTTAGTCAGGAAATTAGCAAACTAGTAGGTTCAATTACCCAAGCAGCCCAACAACAGTCGGCAACCTCCGCTCAAGTCAGCCAGACCATGATTAATGTGGCAGCGATCGCCGAAAATAACTCTCAGTCGGCAACCCAAGTTTCCAATTCAATCAAACAGTTATCCGCAGTAGCAGAGCAACTCCAGTCAGGCATCGGTAAGTTTAAAACTTAGTTTCTTATCTTTCAATCAATTGCAAGCCCTACCTAAATCATGTCACTCAACCCCGATATTCGCGATCGAGCGTATCAATTTTTTATCGAAGAAGCTCAAGAACTCCTTCAAGTTCTAGAAACAGGCTTACTCGAAATCCGTGAAGACCATAGTACCTCAAAGGTACATGAATTGATGCGGGCTGCTCACTCGATCAAAGGTGGTGCAGCGAGCGTAGAACTGAGTGCGATTGAATTGCTGGCTCATCGTTTGGAGGATTTTTTCAAGGCTCTCTACAGCGACAGTGTTGAATTTGATGCGGAACTAGAAGGCTTATTATTGCAGGGGTATGATTGTCTGGCTCATCCCCTATCAGAACAGATTGAAACGGGAACTTTTGATGCAGAAACTGCCTTGTTAACTGCCGAACCAGTATTTGCTGCTTTAGAAACTCGTTTGGAGGAAGCTCTCAAAAATGCTGATAATTATATTCCCAGTTCCAACGATCTGGGGGTAGATATTGTTTCCTCAATCTTTGAGGTAGATGTCGTTCAGGCTATAGAACATTTACAGACGGTAGCAGCCAATCCTACGGCTTATAACCCAGCTGAAGAATTAGAAGGAACTTTGGAAATGTTTGCAGGCTTTGCAGAGTTATTTAATTTGCCTGGCTTCAGTGACATCGTGCAAACTGCTCAAACCGCTCTCGCGCAAAATCCCCATAGTATCTTAGAAATAATCAAAGCTAGTATCGCCTCGTTTACTAAAGCCACAGAACAAGTCTTAGCAGGCGATCGCCAACAAGGTGGCGAAGTATCTCCTGCTTTAAGAGAACTAGCTCAATCTTTAGCAAACGAGGCATTTTCTAGTAATGCCGAGGAAATATTTGCCTTTGAAGCTTCAGCAGATGAAGAAGCTAATTTATGGTCAGATACACCAGCATTAGACCCTCTGACTGAAGATGTTTTTGGTAATATTCCCGATGCTGCACCTGTAGAGGAAGAGGAAGTTGAAGCCGAAACCAGTGACTCAAGCGATAATCTGGATGATGTTTTTGGGTCAATTCCCGATTTAGAAACCCCAGAAACAGAAGCAGCCGAGACAGTTGTTGCCCAAAGCGACAGTAATGACGAGCCGAATTTAGCTCTCGATGATGTTTTTGGTAATATTTCCGATGCTCCGCCTGTAGGGGAAGTTGAAGCCGAAACCAGTGACTCAAGCGATAATCTGGATGATGTTTTTGGGTCAATTCCCGATTTAGAAACTCCAGAAGTAGAAGCAGCCGAGCCAGTTGTTGCCCAAAGCGACAGTAATGACGAGCCGAATTTAGCTCTCGATGATGTTTTTGGTAATATTCCCGATGCTGCACCTGTAGCTGAGGTGGAAGCCAGTGACTCAAACGAGAATCTGGATGAGGTTCTTGGGTCAATTCCCGATCTAGAAACTCCAGAAGTAGCCGAGACAGTTGTTGCCCAAAGCGACAGTAATGACGAGCCGAATTTAGCTCTGGATGATGTTTTCGGGACAATTCCCGATGCTGCGCCTGTAGCTGAGGTGGAAACTGACGATACTAGATCGCTAACAGACAAAACCACGAATCAACCCGATGCCAAATCTGAAAATATCGCCGATGCAGTTAGATCGATTGAAAAAATCTTCGATCGCCTTCCCGATCTAGAAACTGCACCTGCGTCTTTATCTACTCAAAAAACAAGTAAAAAGCCATCCCAACCAGCTCAGCCAGCTAAAACTAAGTCCTCCAAATCTCAACCAACTACTGCCAAACTTTCTGTAAAAGTCGATCTAGATCGCTTAGAAAGAATGAACAATCTGGTAGGAGAGTTAACTATCAACCGCAATAGTTTAGCTCTGCAAAACGAACAGTTACAAGGAAGTGTCTCCGAATTAGGACAGAAGTTTTTCCGTTTTCGAGAAATTGCCCAAAAATTGCGCGAGATCTCAGACAATATGCTTCTCGAACGCTCTCAAAGTCTCAGTAATTCTTTAACACCTGCTTCTCATCGAGGACAATCAACCTCCAATCTCGATGAATCTACTGAATTTGATGTTCTGGAAATGGACAGCTACAGTGGTTTGTATGCCTCTATACAAAGCGTCCTAGAAGAGATAGTTCAGCTTGAAGAAAGTGTTGATGATATAACTATCTTTGCCAAGCAATCGGATCGCACCATCGATAGCCAACGCCAAATGTTAAGTCAGATGCGTGACGAGCTAATGTGGGTGCGAATGTTACCGCTAGATAAGATTTTGCAGCGTTTTCCCCGTACTTTAAGAGATCTCTCCCATAAATATCAAAAACCCGTCGAACTTAAGCTCACTAACACTGAAGTATTGGTAGACAAAGCAGTTTTAGAAAAGTTATCCGATCCTTTGTTGCACTTATTACGCAACGGTTTCGACCACGGTATCGAAGCTCCAGATGTTCGTACTAGTAAAGGCAAACCAGCTACTGGCAAAATTGAAATTCATGCTTATTATCAAGGCAACCAAACTGTAATTGAGGTCAAAGATGACGGCAAAGGTTTAGATGTTGAGAAAATTGCTCAAAAGGCAATTGAAAAAGGTCTAATTTCGGATCGAGAAGCTGCTAAGGCGACCAAAGAAAGACTGTACGATCTCATCTTTGAACCAGGATTTTCGACCAAGAATCAAGTCAGCGAGATCTCTGGTAGAGGGGTAGGAATGAATATCGTGCGATCGCAAATTGAAACTCTTAAGGGGAAAATTACCGTCACCTCATCTCCTGGAGAGGGTTCGATCTTTACTCTCCGTCTACCTCTGACTCTCACTATCGCTAAATTATTGGTCTGCTCTTTGGGTTCGACTTCCTTTGCTATTCCTTCCGATAGCATTGAAGAAATTGTTATCCCTACCAAAGCGCAAATCAAAACTTCCGAGCGACAAAAGTTTCTCTTATTTCAGGACAAGCTAATACCTATCTATGCCTTAAAAGAGGTCTTACAATACAATTGTCCTGTCCCCGATACCGATTCTAGTAGTAGAGCTTTTAAAACCATCCCTCAACCCGATGATTGGTATGCTCCCTTATTAATTCTAAGACGGGGACAAAAATTATTTGCCCTAGAAGTGGTTAGTCTGATTAGCGAGCAGGAATTAGTAATTAAACCTTACGGCAAAGCGATCGCAGCACCACAGTATAGTTATGGTTGTACTATTTTGGGTAATGGTAGCCTAATTCCCGCTTTTGATGGTGCAGCACTGATTAGCACTATTTTGGGTGAAGAAGTTATCTCTCCACTCTCCCCAGTGGATTTTGCTTCAGAAATAGCAGAGCTAGCCACAAAAGAAACTGCTGAAGGGGATACTGAAGAAGAGCCAACAAGCCAACAACCGATTAACACTACTAAAACGATCATGGTCGTAGATGATTCTACCGCCTTGCGTCGCACCATGGCTTTGACTCTAGAAAAACAAGGATATCGCGTCATTCAGAAAAAAGATGGACGAGATGCTTTAGAAGGATTTAGGCAAAATCCCGAACTCGATCTAATTATTTGTGATGTAGAAATGCCCACCATGAATGGTTTTGAGTTTTTAGGGATGCGTCGGCGAGATTCAAAACTATCTCAAATACCCACGTTTATGTTAACTTCCCGAAGCGGAGTCAAACATCGTAACTTAGCAACTCAGCTTGGGGCTGATGGTTATTTTACCAAGCCTTATATCGAACCAGAATTTGTCGCCGAAGTTAAAAAAATTCTAGAAAGCGATTGCTATTTTATCCCCAACACCACCTCCAAATCAACCGCAGTTGAGAAAAAAACTGTCTTAATAATTGACGATTCTTCGGCATTGAGACTTACCCTGGCTTTAAGTCTAGAAAATAAAGGCTATCGAGTTTTACAGGGTAGAGATGGAGCAGAAGGATTAGAATTACTCCGCAACAATCTACAGACTAATTTAGTCATTTGTGATGTCGAGATGCCCAATATGAATGGCTTTGAATTTTTGACTGCTCGCCGAAAAGAACCCAATCTCACTAAAATTCCCGTAATAATGCTGTCTTCTCGTAGTAGCGATAAACATCGCGCTTTAGCTAATAACTTGGGAGCAATTGGATATTTTACCAAACCTTATGTAGAAGAAAAGTTTTTACAAGATGTAGATAGTTTGATTCAGAAGTTTAACCAAAACTAGAAATTAGCAATTAAGAGTTATGTGAATCAATAACTCCAAATTCCGAAATAGCATATCCATCCACCAAGTTTATGGTAATTATGAGTAATTTAACTGTGGATTCAACTCCCAAATTATTATCGACTAATAACACCGAATCAATCAAGCTCTTAGTATTTAACATAGGCAAACTAACTCTGTCCTTGCCCATTTTACAAGTACAAAAAGTTGTCAAACACAACCAAGTTCACGGCAGTGGCTTGAGCTATGTTAATTTAGCTCATATTAACGAGCGAGAAATTGCCGTAGTCGATCTACATCAAAAACTATTTAAAATAAGTCTTACCGCAACATCTCAAACACCAGGATATTTTATTATTACTAAAAATGTTGCCCAAGAGCCTTTAGGAATTTGGGTGTCAGAGCCTCCCGCGTTAATCGACGTAGCTACGTCACAAATCCGTTTGATTCCCGATTCTTATCGTCGAGCGGATACCTTAGAAATTGCCAGTCATGTAGCAGTTATTACCCAAGAAGATCGAACTTCTCAAACAATTTTCATACTAGATCTTGAAAAACTGATATAAGCTTATTGCGCAACTAAAAATCTAGGCAAAGTTAGGTAAACTTACTGCTAGACGTAGTACCAAGCGCACTTGCACTACTAAGGATTACTGGAGCATTATGTTAATTTGTTCGTTAGCTTCCCTTTCCTGACGGAACTCTGGTTATCGAACTTAACCCCAACCCTGACCCTCATCTCGAAAAAGCTATGCCTATGGCAACCCTTAACTATTTTCGAGATACG
>JASJEI010000230.1 GCA_030064795.1 Pleurocapsa sp. MO_226.B13
ATCACCAGGACTACCCCTGTATATCCTTCATCGAACTCTGACCAAGAGACGCTTCTTGGACCACTGGCAGGATCGTTAAGATAGACTCGTTGTTGGCTAAAACCTTCGACAACCAAGAAATGATTAAACTGCCAAAATACAATATAGGGTGGAGCAAGATCTTTTAATTTCTCTAAGCCTTTTTTTAACCCTTTGGCTTCCAGTCCATATCTTCTTCCTGCTTTGAGAACGTTAGAGGCTTTACTACCATCGCGGGAAACGCCACATTCTTGTCGTAGTTCGGGCAGGGGTACAATGCAACCATAATAGCTGAGGATAATTCCTAAAGCTGCGGCACCACATTCGACTGCTTCCATCTGCAAAACTGTAGGGGTTTTGACTCGCTGGTTAGATTTTGAGCGCAGTTTTTGGAGATATTGCCAAAGATCGAGGAGTTTTGGTGGGGCAAGATTAGTAGATACCACTGATAGACCTCAAAATTGGAAAGACAAAAGAAATAGGTGCTCTTTCTTCTACTTTGACTCTGGCAGAGGCGGTTGTTCCCGCAGACATTTTTAATTTGGGGCCAGAAGAAGAAGACCACTCATAACCACTAAAAGTCTTAGGATCGGCTGCTAATTTAGCCGAGATTTGAATTACGACTGGTTCGCTTTCTGGAACTAAACCTTTAATGATTTGCGCATTACCAACGACATTGGCAGCAGCTTCAGTAGTAATGGGGAAAGAAGAAACTTTGGTTACTTTGCCAACTATGCCACCAAACCTTTCTCGCTTGATGGTTTGAGGTGTGATTTGAACTTCCATACCTGGCTGAACTTTTTTACCATCTTCAACGGGAAAATAAGTCATCCCTACCAGTTTGCCTCCCTGATTTTCTGTGTCTATACTAGCTAGGCGAGTTCCTGGTTCGAGGACTTGTCCTTGATTGACCGTAAGTTCGAGAATTTTGCCTGAATGTTGGCTGACAATTTGACTTTCACTTTTAATTTCTTGTTTGATTTTGGCAATTTCTCGCTCGACTTCTTGAATTTCTTTGGTGCGAGTGGTGGAATTTTCCCAGTCTTGTTGGTCTAAACTGGCTTCTTTACTATTTAATTCTTGAATTTGAGCTTGAACGTTTTTGACTTCATTAAGATTGGAAAGATATTGTTGAAGAGCATCAGCCTCTTGGACATCAAGCTCTTTTAATTGTGCTTCAATTTCATCAATGTTACTGATATTATCGGAGTATTGTTGTCTGGCTTCGAGTAAATTATCTTCAGAGATTGCTCCCTTGTCAAAGAGCATTTGCCGATTTTCAAATCGCTGTTTATAAATAGGTCTTAATGCTTCTAAGGTTTGTTGACGCTGCTCTAAGTTTTGGCGTTGACGTTGAATCGCCGATACTCCTTTTTCTTTGAGGGTAGGAGTTAAATCTTCTAAGATCTGCAATCTTTGGTCTAAGGTTTGGCGTTGTTCTCGAATTGCTTGTAAATCTTGGTTTTTACGTCGGTCTTGAATTGCTCCAGCTTCTGAGTTTTGGTTCTTTAGCTGAGCTAATTTGGCCAATGCCAATTCTAATTGTTCTCGGCGATCGCTACTATCAAAGGTAGCAATGACATCACCTTTTTCGACTCGATCGCCATTTTTTACTCTTAAATCTATTAATTGTCCCGAACTCTTGGTCTGAACTGGGACTACAGTACTGGGGTAAACTAATACACCTGCTCCTTCAACCGTGACGGGAATACGTCCAAAAATACTCCAGGTTAAAGCTGACGCACCCAAGACTCCTAGTGTAGCCAGAGAAATCCAGCTTTTGGGATTGACTACCCGCATCAGTTGGTCTAAGCGTTCGGGAGAAGATAAACGCTCTAAGGATTCTGAGCGAAACAGTTTGTTTTCTTTCTTAGAACCAGAATTACCTTTTTGCTTCGATGTTTTAGAGGTTTCTGCTGCCTTGGTTGCAGGTTTTACTTCTGTTTCTCCTGATAATTTAGGCAGGAAAATTTTAGTAAACAACCCCGGACTAAGTTGAAAGTGTCTTTTGCCAGCAGAACGAATCGAATCGGCGATCGTTTCGACTGCGGTACTTTTGAGTAAATAGCCCCGCGCTCCCGCTTTTAAGGCTTTTTTGATATCATCTTTGTTATCGGAAGAACTCAGAACTAATATTTTGCAACCTGGAAAGCGTTTGACTATCACTTCTATGGTTTCAAACCCATCCATGACAGGTATTTGTACATCCAGTAAAACCACATCTGGCTGTAAAGATTCAATCAGATTAATCGCTACCGCACCATTAGTAGCTGTTCCTACTACTTCTAACCCTTCTTCTGGCTCGAGTAATACTTGCAAATGTTGGCATACAGAGTTTTGACCGTCAACAATCAACACCCGAACATTAGGTGCATCTAGATTGGGATTTTCTAGGACATTAGGATTGTGTAAGATATTGCGATCCGCTGGTGGAGCTTTAATGTAATTATTATTTGCTTCAACAGAATTATTTTTCACTTTAAAATTAAACCTAATTGTACTTAGTTGTTACTTGGTAAATTTGTTGATGGGCAATAAAACACTCATCAATGTTTTTATGAATGCTGGAATTGCATTGTTTATATAGTGTTAATGACTCTCGATAAGCTGAGATTAATTATCGACTTGCAATAAATATATAAAGTTAGATAGATCTAAACAATGAAAAAATTTGGCTGTTTAATGCAGTTTTTTCACTCGTGTCACTATAGCCGTACAAAGAAGCTATTATCGGGGCAAATGCAGCAAGTATTAGCCCTCATACTAAATCCTGTTCTCATAACTATCTTTTCTTGGAGAAGCGGGGGAGCAGGGGAGCAGAGGAGCAGAGGGGGAAAAGACAAATAATTATAGAGGGGTTTTGACAATCGGATTTAGTCCATTGGTCACAACTTAAAGAAATTGAAAGAAAGTCAAGAGAGATTAAGAATCGTGTCAAACTGAGACAGACCAGGCAATTGAACGATTATCATCTCTATGAGTAAGAGCAAAAAACTGAACCGAGACCACGCCAAGAAAACCCAACGCCCGATGGTGGAAGATGAAGTAATTTCCCATCAACTTGAAGCCTTACTGACACCAGCGATTACCAATCAGGAAAATTATTATCGTCAACTGAAATTACGAGATAGAATCCTGAATTTCCCCTTGATGGTAGCTGCGGTTTTAACTCTTTTGTGGAGAGACGTAGCTGGTGTCACCGAATTAACAAGGCTATTAGCCAGAGAGGGATTTCTGTGGTGTAATCCTACCCAAATAAGTCAACAGGCAGTATCGAGGAGATTTTTAAGTTTTCCGTATGTATTATTTGAGAGAGTCTTCACAGATAAGAGCTTGGTTAAGAGCAGACATTTGCGACTTTGAAAAACACGAAAGGACACCAAACCATCAAGGCATGCCACAGGGAGGCGTAATATCCCCGCTATTAAGCAATATAGCCTTACATGGGATGGAAAACAGGATCGAACAAGTTAAAGGCGCATCCCTAATCAGATATGCTGATGACTTTGTACTATTCCACGAAAACCTAGAAGTGTTAAAGCAATGTCAAAGAATTGTCGAAGAATGGTTAGCCCAATACGACCTAGAAATCAAACCAGAAAAAACCAAGATTGTACATACCTTACATAAACTAGATGATCATCAACCTGGATTTAACTTCCTAGGATTTAACGTCAGACAGTACAAACAAGGTAAATATCAATCAGGAAAAAATACAAATGGGAAGACACTAGGCTTTAAAACGCTGATAATGCCCTCTAAGGAAAGTGTTAAAAAACACGACTTGGAAGGTTTCTAACTCAGAAGAAATTGAATAAAGATTAAAAATACTATGAAGGCATCATTACCTCCAGAACTTGTTCTGTAGATTTCCCTTGAAGCAATAAGCTGTGACTGAGTTCAAGTAAGTTGTGCAAAGCTTCGCTCCTCAGAGAATAGAGTTGCTGACCAATAGTTTGTCCGTTTTCTGGGACAAATTGAAATCTCTCAGATTTTCTCCCACTACATCTTGTCAAACACTTGTTTTTTAAGCGATCGCTCTAACCTTCCAAGTCGTGTCGAGGGGTGTTGTCTCAGAAGTAGTTAATGGTAAACGCAGTATTAGCAAAGCCCAGGCGAAAGCTTTAGCTGAATTTTTCTCTGTCGATGTGGGATTGTTTATTTAAAGTGACAAACAATAGTAGTTAAACTAATAAGTACAGAACGGACATCTCACGGGGGCGAATTCGATTCGCCCCACGTGTCCTCGCGAACAGTAAGGAGAATTTTTAAAATGAGTTCGACAATTAAATTACCCAGTGGCAAACTAATAGATTTATCCCGTTTTGTTGCCCTGTTACCTGACGAGAAAAAAACAGAAAATCACTATAAATTAAGTTTAGCTGGTTTAGATAAAGCCATCGATCTTGACTCTATTGATGCCAAATTTATCAGTAAAAAACTTGAATTAGAATCTGATACCAATAATTATCATTTATCAGGAGAATGGGATAAAGAAGCACAACTACGTAAAAATCAACCCTTGATGAAATTAATTAAACAATGGAGAGAACAAAAAAACGCTCAACCTGCCACAGCCGAAGAAATACAGGAATATCAAGAGATTCAAGAAGCTCTAAAAAGAAACCTACGAGGCGAACAAACATCAAAAGTATAAAAATATCTAAAATCTTAAATAAATTGTGATTGTAATTCTCGATTCAGGAGTGCTTCATACCCTAATTAGTACCAGTAAAGTTAAAGAAGTGACCGATTGCCAAGATTGGTTTTATTACTTACTATCAAGAAGCGCTTTGGTAGTCACCTCAGCTATTTGTAACTATGAAGTAAAACGGGAATTAATTAGAAGAAAGAAAGCCCCAGAAATTAACAATTTAAACCAACTAAAAACTCTAATAGAACTTCTCCCCATTGATGAGCCTACCCTCGAATTAGCTGCCGAATTATGGGCAGAAGCCAGAAATCGAGGATTACCCAGCGCCGACGATCTCAGCCTCGATGCCGATGTAATCATCTGCGCCCAGTATCAACTGCTAGCTGAGGAATATCCAGGCAGATATGTTGTCATTGCCACCACCAACGTATCTCACCTCAGTCATTTTACCGAAGCCAAAGAATGGCAAGATATTAAGTTTTAAAAAAGAAATCGATCCACGTTACCTATAACCAACAATAGGAATGGGAAGTCAAAGGCGATCGAGAGCGAAGCTGCGTTGGGAGCGATCGCGCCTTCTCCAACTATGTCTGTATTTGTATAAACTCAATCTAGAACCGTAATTTTTACAGATAGGGGGATGGCAACGATTAGTGAATTTTACTCCCATATCCCCCTCAAACCTTTACAGTGATAGGGTTATAAGGTTTGAGCTTTCGTACAAACACCAGAGCTGAAAGCTCAAAATCATATACAGCAAGCTTTTTAAGAATTCGATCGTAAGTATTGTTTCATGCTTATCAAAGACATTGCCGAAAACCATCATTTTGGTCTCATGAAAAAAGTGGCTCAAACCCAGTAAAATCGTTCTCTGAAATTAATAACATTGCCGAAATGGACATCTTTTCGGCAATGTTTATACTCTCTTTCTTAAAATCTCGAAAACCTTGCCAGCATTAAGTTTAAGGTCGATATGACAGTAAAATGTGTGAATCGTTGCCATACCCCAGATAAGATCGAGCCATGAACGTTAAAGAATCTCTCTTAACTGAAATCGAACAAATCCCCGAATCACTAATACCAGAAGTGTTGAACTTTGTTCAATATCTTAAATACAAACATCGTACTCAGGAGAAACTAGAAACTACCTTACTCAGTGAATCAGCATTGGCTAAGGATTGGTCAACTCCAGAGGAGGATGAAGCATGGCAGCATTTGTAAAGGGAGATGTGGTTATCGTTCCCTTCCCCTTCTCCGACTTGAGCCAAGCCAAACGTCGTCCAGCCTTGGTTGTTGCCAATTTAACAGGAGACGACTTAATTCTCTGTCAGAAAGATAATTGAGATTTTGCAGTGATTATTAAACTGGCGATCGCTTTACAATAAAAAACCCAGTCACCATATAAGCAACTGGGATTTACTATTAATCTATATGACGCTTGTTCGTTACCCTTGAAAGACTATTCAGCAGCGTCTTGTAGAAGATTTACTTTCACTACTTTATTTTTTTCTTCTTCAGACTTGGGTAGAGTTAAGTTTAAGATACCGTCTTTATAGTCTGCGGTAACGTTAGTGTTTTGGATACGTGCGGGTAGAGGAATTACTCTTTGGAATTTACCGTAACGGAATTCAGAGCGAGTTTTTTCTTTAATTTCAGACTTACGTTCGCCAGAAATTGCTACTCTATCTGCCATTACTTGAATGTCTAAATCTTTGGCTTCCATACCAGGAACTTCTAGTTTTAGATGCAAAGCATCATCAGTTTCAGTTAGTTCTGCTGCTGGAATTTTAGAGAAATTACCAAAGTCATCCCAATTAGTAGGGGTTAAAGCGTCATCAAACAAACGATTTAGTTGGCGTTGTAAAGAATTCATTTCTTGCCAAGGATTGTAACGTACTAATGCCATGTTTATGTCTCCTTTGATTAACAGTTTATTAGTTACTTAATTTAGAGTTTCGGTATATTTCCGTTTCGTTATTTTTATATTAATCAAGCAATAAAAGATTAGTTAGTGTGGCTTGTATCCCATAACCAGTATGGTTTGCTGCCCGAACCAATTAAATATATTTTGGTAGAGAAAACTGTACTAAATAATGTTCGGTTTTAGCAGTTTAGCTATAGGGTTAATATTTACGATTGGCAAAGCCAGTGCGCGAAGCGCAATCGCCTGGCTTGTCATAGTTCAGTTATCTGTTTGTCTCGAAGGCTACTCCAATACTCCAAGTTCTCTCGGTCAGTCATTAAGACCTCCCTAGTTAAAACCCAATAATTGAAATAACCTACTAAAAATACGGTCGCCCCTAATTCCTTTCCCTCGCTCCTCTCCGTGAAAATTGGTGATGCACCGATAATCCTTGCACTCAGTTCGTCTCGCGCTTTCGCTCGGTTATTTCGCTCGCTCCGCAGCAAGAGAAAAGCATAGCACAGCCAGTCGCTCACCGTGAGGATGGGGCTATTTTTTATTTCTTTTTAGTGGTAGCCCACGCGCGTTTATTTGGGTCGCTCCTAAAGATCGCTCCCATCGTTCGCTTGATGGCGGTGCTTTCATCAAAATCTTGGGTGCTACGCTCGCTAGTTAGGGTTAATCTGCTTTTCCACTAGTTAATCGCGGGGAGAGAGGAGAAAGAGAGAGAGGATGGGTGGGGGTATCCGCTTTATTTAGGCTGTTCTACTATTTCTCTATGTTCCTTGCTCTGCCTGGGGTTCGGGCTTTCTTTTACGTGGCTGCCATGTTATAATTGTAGTTGTTGGTTCTTTTGTTTTGCCGTGTCTGTTCTCGCTTCGTCGTCTGTCTTTTCTGGGAAAAACATATCAAATATATAACCTTACACAACAACAACAACAATAAAAAACAAATTCGATTTTCAACATTGTAAACAATCATTGTACAACTAACTCACAACGTTTATAATGTTTACTATGAAAGTACAGAAAGGTAAGTCACCAGCAGGTCAAACAGTGTGGATGGTTCTCGATGATAATTACTTACCCATCGACCCCATCCAAAGATACTTGCGCTATTTAGATAGCAAGGAGCGATCGCCCAATACCATTCAAGGCTATGCTCGTAACCTCAAGCTTTATTGGGAGTTTCTCAGGGATAAACATCTAGATTGGCAAGAAATAACCATCGAACAGCTAAGTGAGTTTATTCACTGGTTGAGAAGTCCTAACCCTGCGGTGGTATCGGTTAAACCACAGACCGCTAAAAGGTCAGAAAAGACCATCAATCATGCTTTGACAACAGTTTGCTCGTTCTACGAGTTTTACGAGCGTATTGGGGAATCTGAAGGAGTTAATGCCTATCGCTATCAATTTCAACCAGGACGCAAGTATAAACCTTTAATTCACGGCATCGCTAAAACTAAAGAAGTCAAAACCAGACTGTTGAAAGTTAAAGAGCCTAAAACCTTCCCAGGCTGTTTAACAACGGCAGAAGTTAAGCAATTAATTGATGGTTGCAATCGTATACGAGATAAGTTTTTAGTCTGCTTACTTTATGAAACGGGGATGCGAATTGGTGAAGCATTGGGACTGAGACATGAAGATATTCATTCTAGAGGAGTCAACGAAATTCAGGTTACGAATCGACCCGATAACATCAATGATGCTAGAGCCAAAACAGGAGACAGAATTATTCATGTTTCTAAAGAATTAATGCGTCTGTATTCCGATTATTTAATTGAAGAATATCCCGAAAATCTCGACTCCGATTATGTCTTTGTTAACTGTTGGTCAGAACCAATAGGAATGCCGATGAATCGCAACAATGTCAACGGCTTGTTTAGACGACTCACAAAGAAAACAGGCATTAAAGCATATCCCCATTTACTCAGGCATACCCACGCCACCGAACTAATTAAAGCAGGTTGGGACATGGCTTACGTGCAGAAGAGATTGGGTCACGCTGACGTTCAAACCACCATTAACACTTATGTTCACTTAGTTACCGAGGATATGGCAGAAGCCTATAAGGAATATTTAGAAGTAAAAAATAATGGAAAAGAGACAACTAAATCTATCAGATAGATTACCCTTATCTGTAGTTCCAGACAAAGATATTCAATGTGTTTATTGTGGCTCGAATAGCTATCAATATAAAGAAACTAGAACCAGAAAAAACGGTACTCAAGCTAAAGTATTTAAGTGTAACCAATGTCATCAACAGTTTCGAGACAATTATCAATCAAGTATAAGAATTGATAAGAAGTATGTAACTGGAGAATATAAACAAGAATATACTTTTTGTCCTCACTGCAATAGCGATCGGTATAAAAAAAGAGGAACTTCTCTAAGAAAAGATGGCACTACCGCCCAAAGGCTTGAGTGTAAAACTTGTCAGAAAACTTTTACTCAAAATTATCAAATCAACACTCTCAAACTACCCTTAGCAGGAGTTATCTGTCCTAAATGTTCCAGCACTGATTGTATTAAAAGTGGCAAGGTAAATCAGAGAACTCAGTATAGATGTAAAGATTGCTCTAGAGCCTTTATTTTAGCTAATCGCTCGCGGGAAAGTGCCAATATGTGGCTACCCGACGGGATAACCTTTGAGGAAATGTACGATTATGATGTCTGGGATTTAACTGTCTTAGGTTATCAAAAAAACCCTACTCATAGTGACTCGACAACAGCTAATTTTGCTCCTATTAAACAAGACTGGCTAAAAGAAGCTTGTAAAAGATTAATTAAATTTAGAAGTGCTACTCTAGCTTTAAGCACCATCGGCGATAAATTACACTCTATTAGAGAATTTTCTCGATTTTTGAACCAATATTATCCTGACATTTTGCCCCATCAATTGAACCGTCAGGTAGTTGAAGATTATTTAGTTCATCTCAAAGAGAAAAAATATTCAGCTTCTACCAGAATACACAGAATATCAGCCCTCAGAGACTTGCTGGAACATAGCGCAGCCATGAATTGGGTTGACGTTCCCAAAAATCCGTTAATCTTCAATCAAGATTTTCCAGCTAGAGAAAAAGCATTACCAAGATACATTCCCGATGCTATTCTCAAACAGTTAGATGAGAATTTACAATATCTCCCCGAACCCATAGCCAGAATGGTAATTGTGGTTAGAGAAGTGGGGATGAGAATCTCAGAATTATGCACCTTAAAGTTTGATTGTCTGCGTCAGGATGCTCAAGGTGAATGGTGGATTGAATATAAAAGATATAAATCAAAAGACGAACATAGTGTCCCCATTAGAGCCGAAGTAGCAGGAATCATTCAAGCACAACAGGTATATATCAGAGATCATTTAGGCGAAGAGTTTAATTATTTATTTTGCACTACTAAAAATCCTTATTATTTTGAAAAATACGGACAGTCAGCAAATAAGTTTCCCCTTGATTATTTTGAACCAGTTCCGAAAATAATTCGCCAAAGTATTTTAAGAGGCTACTTACATCTCTTAGCTAATACCAAACAGATAAAAGGAGAAGATGACAAAATTTTTCCTTTGAGCAAAATTCATCAGTTTAGACATACCAAAGCAACAGAATTAATTAATAACGGAGTTGGCATTGAGTACGTTAAACGCTACTTGGGACATAATAGCTTTGCTATGACCTTACGCTATGCCCATATTCACGACCAAACCCTCAAAGAGCAAGTACAAGAATCGTGGTCGGAAGGAAAAATAGTTAATATTTCTGGCGAACTAATCGATACTAATCCAGAACTGGATAACGCTTCTAATTATCAGTTTAAGAAAGGAATTTTAGGGGAAGTTTTATCAAATGGTTATTGTGCCTTACCCGCTAGATTGACTTGTTCTAAAGGTAATGCTTGTCTTCAGTGTGGTGATTTTCGCACGACGTTAGAGTTTTTAGAGCAACACAAGGAACATCGAGAAAGAACAAAACAAGCTTTAGAAGTAGCCAAAACGAATAACTGGCAGCGTCAGATACAGGTAAACGAGGATGTTCTCAATAATCTCAATAATATTATCAATTCACTGGAGCAAGACTAATGAATAAGGGAAAAGAAAAGCGGATTGCCGTTCTCAATGCAACCCAGGAAAAGCGTAGAAGAGAATTTTTAGAAAGGACGGAAAAAGCGATAATAAAACTATCTCAAACTAATCAAAAGCTATCCTTTGCTAATATTGCTAGAGAAGCCAAGGTTAGTATTAGTTATCTTTATAAATATCCTGAAATTAAAGAGAGAATTAAGTATTTGAGAAGACAGCAGGAAGAAAATGCTAAACCCGTTAAACCTCAATTAAGAACTGAAAAATCATCTCAAGCGATTATTAATCAACTCAAGAATAGAATTAAAGCTTTAGATGCGGATAAAAAAGAGTTAACTAAACAGAATGAAGCTTTAACAGGAAGGCTTTATAGTCTGGGTAATACTCAGGATATTATTGCTCGTCTCAATGGTGAAAATGCTAGATTAAAAACTGAAATTGAGAAACTACGATCTGAGTTACAAACTACTCACAAAGAGTTGAACAACTGTCAAAAGTGCCTAGTTAGTAGTAATCCGAAAATAACTTCTATTGAAGAAAAAAGAACCAAGCAATCAACTACTGATGAGATTAGTGATGAGTTGAAATCTCAGTTTAATGATGTCGGAATTAGATTGAATAAGACTTTAATTAAGTTAATTATATCAGCACCAGAATCACAAGTTATCAATGCTTTATTGGTAGTGAAAGAGGCTCTAGCAGTGGGTAAAGTTAAGTCAAAAGCGGGATTATTTAGGAAAGCTTTGGAGGAAGCTTGGATACCTAATGAATCTGATGCAGAGAGAGAAACTAATGCGGTTAGATCGAGTTTTGCAGAGTGGTATGATTTAGCCCGTAGTTATGGGATTGTTATTGGTTGTCGTGAGGAAGATGGGGTGATGATGGTGCAAGAGAATACTGGTAATTGGCATAAGTTTGAGGAGTTTTCAGGTAAGTGGACTTTGGAGTATTTGAAGCGAACGCAGAATAGAAGATGACCTGGTGTAATCCTTACACAAGGATTCACCTAGCTGCAATGGCGATTCGCCTTTTACAGACACCATGAATCCCTTCTCTACGCTACTTTTGAGTGCCAATGCCATCGCAGAGATGCCTGTCGCTATCTTCTTCAGGTTTTTTCTTCAGATAATCACTCACTACATCACAAGCATCCACCATTAGCTGATCTAGGTCTTTATCCAACAGACTCTCCCATTTGTCAAAATCTAAATTCCACAGAATCACTGAATTATCCCAACTAGCAGTAGCAAGTGTCTTACCGTCGGGACTGAAACTGACGCTCGTGATTTCATCTTCATGCCCCTTTAAGGTTTCGAGTTCTTTACCGTCGTGACTCCAAAGTTGAACAGTGTTGTCTCCAGAAGTAGTGGCAATTATCTTACCGTCAGGGCTAAAACTCACGCTTTCAAACACATCGAGATACTGGATAGTTTTGAGTTCTTCCCCATCGCTATTCCAGAGTTTAATTGCCCCATCTCTACTGACACTGGTAATTGTTTGACCGTCAGGACTGAAACTGACGCTTATGACATAATCGTTATGCCCCTTTAAGGTTTTGAGTTCTTTACCGTCGATGCTCCAAAGTTTGACAGTCCTGTCCCGACTGCCAGTAGCAATGGTCTGACTGTCGGGGCTGTAACTGATACTATTAACCATACCTTTATGTCCAGTCAGGATTTTGAGTTTCTCACCATCCCGACTCCAGATTTCGACAGGACCATCGAACCGGCCAGCCGCAATAGTTTCACCATCAGGGCTAAAACTAACGCTTTGGATTGCGTCGTACTTCTCAGTTTTTAGAGATTTGAACTCTTTACTATCAATGCTCCAGAGTCTGACAATCCCGTGATGACTGCTAGAGGCAATCATCTGAGCGTCGGGGCTGAAATCAATAGCATAGCTCCCACCCTGTTCGTCTGGGAAAGTTTTGAGTTTTTGACCGTCGATGCTCCAAAGTATGACAGTACTATCATAACTGGTAGTAGCAATTCTTTGACCATCAGGGCTGAACCTTACGAAATGGACTGGCTGTTTATGCCCTTGGAGAGTTTTGAACTCCAGATTCTTGAGACTCCAGAATCTAACCGTATTATCCTTACCAACAGAGGTAATAGTCTGACCGTCGGAACCGAAGCTAACGTATTTGACTGGATAATAATGCTGAAGAGTTTGGAGTTCTTGACCGTTGATGCTCCAGAGTTTTACGGTCTTGTCATCACTGCTGGTAGCAATTCTCTGACCGTCAGGACTGAAACTGAGACTCCTGATCTTAGCCTGATGCCCAGTTAAGGTTCTGAGTAACTGACCGTCATGGCTCCAGAGCTTGACAATTTTGTCTTTACCAACAGTGGCAATCGTCTGCTTATCAGGGCTAAAACGAACAATTGTGACCGCTTTATCATGAGCAAGGATTTTGGATTCCCCACCGTCCGTACTCCAGAGTCTGGCAACTCCATTCGCATCCTCAGTGACAATCCTCTGGCTGTCAGGGCTGAAACTTACGTTAAAGACCGAATCGTCATGAGGCAGCGTTTGTAGTTCCTTACCGTCGATGCTCCAGAGTTTGGCACTGTTGCCAAAAATACTGCCACTAGCAATCATCTGGCCATTAGGGCTGAAACTCACTTGAAGATGTCCTCTATGCTGAAGAGTTTTAAGTTTCTTACCTTTCGTACTCCAGAGCGTTACAACATCAACACCATGAGCAATGGCAATTACTTTACTATCAGGGCTGAAACTCACAGAGGATAAAGAACCATTAGGGAATGTTTTGAGTTTCTCACCGCCCGTATTCCAGAGTGTGACGTCCTTACTGGCAGTGGCAACCATCTGGCCATCGGGGCTGAGAATCACCTGCTGGGGAAATCCATTATAGGGCAGCGTTTGGAGTTCCTCACCGTCCATGTTCCAGAGTTTGACCCTTTTGCTATCCATTTTGTTTGCCCCAGTAATGACAGTGGCAATTGTCTGACCGTCGTTAGGGCTAAAAATCACCCTTGCTACTACCTCATTATCCGGCAGCTTATGCGGCAGCGTTTGGAGTTCCTCACCGTCCATGCTCCAGAGTTTGACTGTCCCGTCCTGACTAGCAGTAGCAATTATCTTGCTATCGGGGTTAAGACGAACGCTCGTGATGTTTTCTGTACGTCCCTCTATGCGGTTATATTCTTTTACATCCTCGATCAGAGCCTGTTGTAGTGTTCCGCGTACTTGCTTCCGTAACTCAGATGGTGGGAGGATAGATTGCTTAAGTTTTTTTGCTGCCTGTAAGCTTTCGATTAACGTATCAAACGCCTGATTCGAGACCAAGAGAGCTTTTGAGGATTCGCTTAAATTGCGAATTTCTTCTATTTGCTTTGCTCTCCAGTTAATCCCAGCCACAATTAACAATAATGTCAGCATTGGAGCAGCGATTAGAGTTATGACGGTTGTTTTCTGAGCAGCTTTGCGTGCCTTTCTTTCCTGCTCTAGCTCTCGCTGTCTTTGTTCTTCCTGTTTTCTTTTTTGGCGATCGCGCCTCTCGACACTTGCCTTGATAAATTGCTCACTCTTTTCATCCAAACTTCCGAAAGCTTTTTCATCAATTAGTTCAAGAACTCGCTCTAACTTAGAGCCACTCCAAAGTTCATCTTGTGCTTTCTCTTCATCTTCTTTTCTCAACTCATACCATTGATTAGCGTCACCAATTAATCGACTTCTTAGAATAATAATCTCTTTTTTTTCTTGGATTAAATCTTGTAAAAATTGCCAAGAGCGGAGCAATTGTTCATGAGCCACTTCAACATGAGGCACTTCAACATGAGCTAGTTCAAGACTTTGAGTTCCGCTTTCTTCAACAATTGATTTATATCTTCCACTTACTAAGAGACGAGAATCGATTAGTTTATTTAAAGTTCTTTCAAGAAGATTGTTATCTTTAAATCTAGACAGTTCGACTCTTCTACTTATAGGTTCTCGGTCTAAGATATCTATTAAGTCAATAAAAATCTGTTCGGCTGCTTTTTGTTCTTGCTCATTAAGTTCTTGCTTATATATATAATCAGCTTGCTTTTGAAGTGCGCCCGTTATCCCTCCTAAATCTTGATAAGTTTTAATATTCAAAATTCTATTATTTTCAGAAATACCATCTTTTTCCCAGAGTAAATTTAGGGTATATTGCAACAAAGGTAGAGAGCCTGCCTGTTGAAAAAAATCACTAATAATTTGCTCGACTAAACCTTTTTCAAAAATTACTCCATTTCGCGCTGCTGGTTCGGCAATGGCCAATCTTAGTTCCATCTCTGTCAGATCTCTAATTAATCGGAGCTGTTTTTCAACCTTATTGGTTAAATCAGGATATCCTCTGAGATTATCGATAAAATCCGAACGCATAGCTACGATTAGTTTGATTGATTTATCGCGCTGCTTGAGCAATGGCAAGAGGCTAGCAATGAATTTATCTCGTTCCAGTTTGGGAGTAATTGTAAACAGTTCTTCAAACTGATCGATAAAAATCAGCCATTTAGACCATTCTTCTTTTAATGTATCTATAACTTTAATAAGAGTTTTTGGCTCTTTTTTATCTATTATTTCTTTAACTTCTTTTAGATATTTACTGGGAAAATCTTGATGAAATTTATGATAAAGAGATTCAAAAGGGGTTTCATGTGGAACAAAAATCAATGTAGCTAGCCTAGCTGCTCCATATTCATCCGATAAATGAGGAATTAATCCAGCTCGCACTAAAGAAGATTTGCCACTTCCCGAAGCACCTAGCAGAAAGAGCAAATTATTTTGTTCTAAGTCCTTACTTAGTTTAATAATCCACTGTTCTCGACCAAAAAACTTGTCTCTATCTTTAGACTCGAATTTGTTGAGTCCCATGTAGGGAGAGCCTTTAATTAGTTTTCGATTGAGAATATCAACTTTAGACTCAGTGGTGATAATGTACTGAGTGACAACTCCCCCTGTCACATCACCCAAAATACCTCTTAAATCACCGCCAATTTCGTAGATATAAGCATCTTTGGCATCGCTCATGCTTTATCACCTTTTCTTAGCTGATAGTTTGATTGATCGTCCCGCCACTAATGTCACCAACAATCCCTTTAATATC
>JASJEI010000211.1 GCA_030064795.1 Pleurocapsa sp. MO_226.B13
AAACTAGCTAGAAAGATAGCAAATTATTTTTTATTAATTAAAATTCTTAAAACCCCTACTATGTTTAGTTTTTGAATTTTGAATTTTGAATTTTGAATTAAAACTAAGTCTCCAATGACTTTTGAGAACTGGTATAACTCGATTATCCCCCGCATTTCCGTTTAATCTGCTCAACTACGCCTATGGCATTACCTGGACTTTAGGAAAAAAGGAAGAAGAATCAGCCACAATCCTGATCGAGTAATAGTTGTACTTGAATAGCAGCTCTGCCCTCCAGAATGAAAGAAATAACCCTGTCGGCGATGCCACCCTGCTTTGAAAAATGGTGCAGCAAATTTGACTATTTATGGAAAAACCAAGGTCAAAAAAAGGGATTTCGTTACTATTTAGCTGGATTGTTGGGTCAACGTTCTGCTGGATGCAAGCTCCAGCAGCTGCGTTGACTTCGAGAAAGTAAGCGCAAAAATATTGCGCAAATGACCGATAATATCATCGGTTCTTCTTATCATAATGTCCATCATTTTCTAAGCAAATCATCAAGGGTATGCATCCGCAGTAAATGAGTGCCGTTTAAAGCTGATGAATAAGTACCCATTTATATGATGGAGTAAGAAGCCTTCCATTAGATGTTGAATTATATCAACATGCTGATTCCTTACCTCAAGGAAAAGAGGATCAAGATTTGGTCAAAAAGCCTGATATAGCTCGGAAATTAGTCAATCAAACTCTCAAGAGAAAATATCGACGCCCGAATTGTTTTAATCGAGGTCGTTTCTGGGAATAATTCTACTTTTTTGAAGGGACTAGAAAAGCTCGAACTCAAGTATATTGGGGGGCTAGCCCAGAATCGTCTGGCTGTTGTCATCAATCCCAACACAGGAGAAAAAAAAGAGGAAAAAAGGTTAGATGAAATAATCCTCTCGTTATCCAAAGAGGATTTTCAAGCTGTTACCTTAGAACTAGATCAACCAAAAACTGTTTGGGTAGCTACCATCCAAGCCGAAATTAATGGTCTTAAAGGTTCAAGAACTATCGCGATCGTCATGAATGCTAGTTCTGTTGAATCAGCTACTGAAATAGATTATTTAATTACTAATTCTCAAGGTGATCGAGTAACAGGAGAATGGATGGTTAAAACATTTTCTCAGAGAAATTATCTTGAAAAGTTTTATAGGGAAGCTAAAGGGTGGTTAGGCTTAAAAGAATATCAAATGAGAAAAAAAGAAAGTCTAATTCGCCACTTTATTTTAGGATTTACTGCTTATACTTTCATTATTTATCAGCAATTAATGGGTGGACTCAGAAAGCGTTATGCTAATAAAGATTTAACAACTTTTGCTGAAACTAAAGACAGCCTTTTTAACAGGTATTTCTTACAAGTTCTTTCGCTGGTTACAAGATAATGAGGAACTGTTTGCTGAACATCAAGCCAATCGAGGATTTGTCTGGGGATAAAATCAGGTAAAAGTACTACTCTATCTAGATTTCAACTCTTATCGTTTCTTTTTTTCCTAAAGTCCAGGTAGAACCAGACCTGAATTTAAACCTGAATAAACCTGAACTTTTCAGGATTGTTTCTGCTGAAGATACCTGTCATTATTGGTGCATCGATAGGCACAAAAGCTCTGTCTGGAGGTGTAGATCGGCATAAAGCTTATGTTTCTCTGCTGTATACGCCCTCCTTGAAATAGCTTCTGACTGAGACTTGCACCAGTACATAAAAACCTAATAATTGGGGCTTGATAATCAATTAATCAATTTAAGACCCTTTTCCCTTTAACCTTTGCCTTTTACTCAAATACCACACTTAAATTACAGGCTAGATGCAAGATCTCAGTTAAATCGGCTTCCGATTGGAAGCTAATTATTGAGAAAAAATTCGCGAATGCCAATCGCAAATCATTTTGCTGTTTGTCAAAAGTCCAAAACTTAAAGAGTATCTACATAGTTCAAGTGTTCTGACAAAACTGACTTGCTCCCTAATACATTATTAATTCAGCCATGCCAAAATTACAATCATCACTACAGAAAAGTCCAGTAGCTATTATTGGAATGGCGGGAATATTTCCCCAGTCAAAAAATTTACGAGAATACTGGGAGAATATTATTGATGGTGTTGATTGCATTGCAGATGTACCTGCTTCCCGTTGGGATCTTGAAGACTATTACGATCCAGAGCCTAATTCCCCTGACAAGACCTATTGTAAACGGGGTGGGTTTATCCCAGATATTGATTTTAATCCCATGGAGTTTGGATTACCTCCCAATATTTTAGAGGTAACGGATGTGGCTCAATTGCTGTCGCTGGTAGTAGCCAAGCAGGCGATGGAAGATGCAGGGTATGGCAATGCTAATCCATCGATTCGAGAGCGCACGGGTGTGGTTTTAGGAATAGGTGGGGGACAAAAATTAATTACCCCTTTAACCAGTCGCTTGCAGTATCCCGTTTGGGAGAAAGTCCTCAAAAGCAGTGGTTTATCTGAGGAAGAGAGCCAAAAAGTCATTGAAAAAATAAAACTGGCTTATATCCCCTGGACAGAAAATTCTTTCCCTGGAATGTTGGGAAATGTCATTTCAGGAAGAGTGGCTAATCGGTTGGATTTGGGAGGGATGAACTGTGTTGTTGATGCTGCTTGTGCGAGTTCCTTAAGTGCGTTACGGATGGCATTGAGCGAGTTAACCGAACATCGTAGTGACATGATGATTACGGGGGGAATAGATACAGACAATACCATCTTTATGTATATGTCTTTTAGTAAAACTCCTGCTTTTTCCCGACAAGGACAAATCAGACCTTTTGATGCTAATGCCGATGGAATGCTCATTGGGGAAGCAGTGGGGATGATGGTGTTAAAGCGTCTCGAAGATGCCAAACGGGATGGCGATCGCATTTATGCTGTTATCAAGGGTATGGGTACTTCCAGTGATGGTAAGTATAAAAGTATTTATGCACCCCGTTCTTCAGGACAGGCTTTAGCGTTACGTCGTGCTTATCAGGATGCAGGTTTCGCGCCTGAAACCGTTGGTTTGATTGAAGCTCATGGTACGGGAACTATAGCAGGGGATCCAACGGAGTTTGCTGCTTTAAAAGAAGCTTTTGGGGAAAATAATCCGAAAAAACAATATATCTCACTGGGAAGTGTTAAGTCTCAGATTGGACATACTAAATCAGCAGCAGGTGCAGTAAGTTTAATAAAGGCTGCATTAGCATTGCATCACAAAATTTTACCGCCAACTATTAATGTTACTCAACCGAATCCCAAATTGGAGATTGAAGATTCGCCTTTTTATCTAAACACAAAAACTCGACCTTGGTTTCAGAGAGAAACTGAACCCCCAAGAAGAGCAGGAGTCAGTTCATTTGGCTTTGGGGGAACAAATTTTCATGTGGTCTTAGAAGAATACGACAGGGAACATCACCAACCTTATCGCTTTAATAAAACACCGGAACTAATTTTACTAGCTGCTTCAACTCCCCGAGAATTATTAACTCGATGTCAAACAGTACAAACGCAGTTAGAGTCTGATACTAAGGAAAAACATTACATAGAGCTAATCAACTCTTGTCAATCTCTAGATATTCCTCTCGCTGAGGCGAGAGTGGGTTTTGTAGCTCAATCTTTGACAGAAGCCTGTGAATTATTACAGATTACCATTGACAACCTAAAAAATTTGCTGGCCAAAGAATCTTGGGAACATCCCAAAGGAATTTACTACCGCCAAACTGGCATTAATTCTCAAGGGAAAGTAGTCGCTCTATTTTCAGGACAAGGTTCTCAGTATTTAGAAATGGGTCAAGAATTGGTGACGAACTTTCCTCAATTTCGACAAGTTTATCAGCAGATGGATAGTATTCTGCTCCAAGATGAATTAGCACCCATTTCTGAGATTGTTTTTCCTCCCCCTGCTTGGGAACAAAGGCAACAAGATGCTCAAGTTGCCACCTTGCAAAAAACTGAAAATGCCCAACCAGCTATTGGTGTATTTAGTACGGCTTTGTATAAAATCTTGCAACAGGCTGGACTTAAGCCTGATTTTACTGTCGGACATAGTTTTGGAGAGCTAACTGCACTTTGGGCAGCGGGAGTTTTAAATGATCGAGATTACTACTTCCTAGTTAAATCTAGAGGGCAAGCAATGGCATCTCCCCCAGCTTTAAATTTTGACCCAGGTGGGATGCTAGTGGTGATAGGAGATATTCCTAAAATAACCGAAGTTGTCAGGAATTTTCCCGATTTGATTATTGCTAATTGGAATTCTAACAATCAGGTTGTGTTGGCAGGAACTAAACTAGAACTGGCTAAAGCCCAGCCAAGTCTAGAGAAACTTGGTTGCTTTGTAAAATTGTTGCCTGTTTCAGCAGCCTTTCATACTCCCTTTGCGGTTAGTGACAAGGACATTTTTACTGAGGCTTTGAGCAAAGTTACCTTCAACAGCCCCCAAATACCAGTTTACTCCAATACAACAGGAAATCCTTATCCCAACAATGCTGATGCGAGCAAGCAAATCCTAGAATCCCATATTGTTAGTCCAATCCACTTTAAACAGGAAATTGAAAATATTTATGCAGCCGGGGGATATTTCTTTATTGAATTTGGTCCACGGAATATTTTGACTAACCTAGTCAAGAATATTCTTCAGGATCGACCCCACTTGGCGATCGCCCTAAATTCTGGTTCGAGCCAAGGAAAAAAGCCATTGGCAAAGCTACAAATATCTAAAAGGGATCCGCAAGCCGACCTTAAGGTTATTAAGTCTCAGGAGAACCATCAGTACAAGCAGCATAGAGGCTCCTACTGTCAACTGCAAGAAGCTGTGGTTCAGTTGCGTGTCGCTGGTTTACCTTTAAATAATCTCGATTCTTTCCAACTTGAACAAAAAGTCTCCGAAAATCCAACAAAGAAAGGGTTAAGAGTCAGTTTAAATGGCAGTAATTACGTCAGCGAAAAAACTAAGGCTGCTTTTGAAGATGCTTTACGAGATGGACATCAAGTTAACTCAAAAGTCGAAAAATCAAAAGTAAGTAAAAAACTTGTTCCTAAGGGAAATAATATGGGGCAATTGTCCCCTAAAACAGAAACAGTGGGACAAAATAATGATTTTAAACAGGGATACTCCAATAGCCAAAAACAAATAACAGATAATGACACAATTAAGGAGCAAATCAAAATATCCATGGCCAAAAATTCTTCAAATTCCTCTCAGCAAAACTCTTTAGACGGTATAGACGCTAATATTATGCGTTTTCAGGAGTATCAAGCTGAAGTTGTCAGAACTCATGAAAAATTCTTGCAATATCAAGCAGAATATACTCAACAATTTTTCCAACTGATGCAGCAACAAAGAATACTGTTGCCTTCAGACAAGATTATGGCTACTTCCATAACGTCAATACCAGAAACTTCTTCCATAACTGAGAAGGTAAAAGTCTCCTCAGATATAGCTGCTACTTCTCCAACTGTTCAACAAATACAGGATAGTCATCAGACTGGTGAAGTTAGCGAAGCATCTCAAAATCAGGTGTTTGCTGCTATCACTACCCCAACCATCGAACCTGTCTCTGTCCCTACAAGTAAGACTAATATTGAAGCCAATGGAGTGCAGGTAAAGACTCTCTCTCTACAACAGCCAACAGTTCACACCAATACTTCTAATGAAGCGAGCGCTGCAGTAGCCACACCGGAAACTAAGAAAGTAGAAACAGCAGAACAAAAAGGGAGTATTCCTCAACCAGAATTAGAAAGTTTAACTAAATCCCTCTTAGAAGTAGTGAGTGATAAGACGGGGTATCCAGCAGAGATGTTGGAGTTGGAAATGGATCTGGAGGCAGATTTAGGCATTGATTCCATTAAACGGGTAGAAATTATGGGGGCGATGCAGGAATTATTCCCCGATTTACCGCCTGTAAATCCTGAAGAGCTGGCAGAGTTAAGAACTTTAGCGCAAATTGTTGGCTATATGGGTAAACAGTCTGGGGAGGCTGAAAAAAAAACCTCGATCGCGGTATAGAGAAGTTTTCTGAAACGTCTTTACCTGATAGTATCCAACGGGCTGTGGCTAAAATTAAGCCTTTACCCCTTCCAGATAAGTTGGATTGTACCTTGATTGAAGAGCACATCTGTCTACTCACTGATGATGGTAGTCCTCTTACTGTTAAATTAGCTCAGTCTCTTGTAGAGCAAGGATGGAAAGTGGTTGTACTAAGTTTTCCCGAATCAATTATTAAAGAACGACTCCCATTACCAAGGGGAATAAATCGTGTGGTGTTGGCAGATATCAGCGAAAAGCATTTGCAGCAACAATTAGGGGCGATCACCAAGAATTATGGCGCTATCGGTGCATTCATTCATCTGAGTCCCTTAACGACAACCACCAGTACAGCTAAAGCCATCCTGAAGCAGGTGTTTCTAATAGCAAAATATCTACAAAAGTCTCTGAATGCAGCAGCCAAACAAGGACGCAGTTGGTTTGTGACTGTATCACGTCTGGATGGACAATTAGGCGTAGGAGAAAAAACAAATTTTAACCCCATTAATGGTGGTTTGTTTGGCTTAACTAAAACCCTAAATTTGGAATGGTCAAAGGTATTTTGTCGCGCAATAGATATAAGTCCTAATTTAGAGACAGGAACGGCAGCACAATCAATTATTGCTGAGCTTTATGACCCGAATTGCTTAATTGCTGAAGTGGGTTATGGAGAAAATAACAGAATTACATTAGTGGCTCAAAATTATTAAAAAAGAGTAAAACAATGAGTAAAAACAAGTTTGACTTGAATACGAAAATTTGCATAGTTGGAGCTGGTGCTGCTGGTTTAAGTACAGCATATTTTTTGCAAAAGAAAGGCTATAAAAATATCACTATCCTAGAAAAAGAGAAACAGGCAGGGGGTAAATGTCGTACCATCTTTTATGAAAATCGCTCTTATGAGCTTGGTGCTGCATTGATAACTGTTAATTATCGAATCACCTTAGAAATTCTTAAAGAACTTGGATTAAAAACTAAACCATTTTTAAATCAATATACAATCCTTTTGGATAATAAGGGTGTAGAAATAAAGTATGATTTAAGCCACAAGCTGAAATATTTATGGGAATTATTGGGTTATTTATCAAGTGTTTATTTAAAAAATAGAAGCATTTATACCCCAGGATTATCTAATATTAGCAAAGAGTATTATGAAAATTGTAATATTTTCTGTCGTAAAAATAATTTACTAAATTTTGCCTCAAAAATTGATTTAATCTGTAGTGCCTATGGTTATGGTTATTTTGATACAGTACCAGTTGCATATTACATAAAATACTTGAATTATATGCCTTTAGTTCGCAGCATTTTTACCAAAAACTATGGAGGAAAATTTATTGCGGAAGGGACAGAAACTATATGGCAAGAAATGGCGAAAAAATTTAACGTTTTATACGAGCAAAAAATTACTAATATAGAACGAAATAAGCAAATTCATATTCACACTCAAAAAGATAAATTTGAGATTGATAAATTGATTTTAGCCTGTTCTTTAGAGGATAGTTTAGATTTTATTGACAAAACTTATGCCGAAGAAGAATTATTTTCAAAAATCATTTATAATTATTATTATACTTTTGCCTTCATTATTAAAAAATACCCTTTTGATTACAAGAATAGAAAAGTACTTAGAGGATATTTTCCTGATAATATAAATAAAGAAAGTCAAGGAAAAATAATGTGCTTTTATCGTAGATATCTTGACTCAGATCTCTGTACTTTTTATTTAATTGCTAATCAAAATTATGACGAGCAAGAACTTAAGTCAGACGTCAAAAATCAACTAGGAAAAAAGGGGTTTATAGTTGATCGAGAATATACATCTGTCAAATGGAAATACTTTCCTCATGTAAGTAGTGAGGAGCTAAGAAATGGCTTTTATCAGAAATTAGAAGGTATTCAGGGACAAAATAATACATATTTAACGGGAGAAATCATGAATTTTTCTTGTGTTGAAGCAGTTTGTGAATATTCTAATTATCTAATTAATCAATATTTTTAAGTAAAATTTCTTGCTCTGTAACCTATACAAATTATTTCTTAATGACATGGATGAAAATTCTCTATTTTTAGTAAGTGGTGGCGGGCGAGGTATTACAGCTAAATGTGCGATTAAACTAGCAGAATATTATCAATGTCAGTTTATTTTATTAGGACGTTCAGAACTTAATGATGAACCAGAATGGTCGAAAAATTGTTTCCATGAAGTAGAGTTAAAGAAAAGGGCTTTTTCTGCTCTTAATTCTCAAAGTTGCAAGCCAAACCCTAGACAAATTAATAAATTGGTTAAAGGCATTTTAGCTACTAGAGAAATTCAATCAACTTTACAAACGATTAAACAACTAGGAGGACAAGCAGAATATTTAAGTGTTGATATTACTGATAGTATTAATTTACCCAAACAACTTAGCTCTCTAGTTAATAAATTTGGACAAATAACAGGTATTGTTCATGGTGCTGGCGTCTTAGCAGATAAGCTAATAGAAAATAAAACTGAACAGGATTTTGAAAGAGTTTATTCTACGAAAATTGAGGGATTAGAAAATTTACTCAATTGTGTTAATTATGAGCAACTAAAACATTTAATATTGTTCTCTTCGGCTGCTGGATTTTATGGTAATGTTGGTCAATCTGATTACGCGATCGCTAATGAAATCCTGAATAAATTTGCCCATCAATTTAAACATCAATACCCAGATTGTCAGGTTGTTTCATTTAATTGGGGCCCCTGGGAAAGTGGCATGGTGACACCAGAATTAAAAGAGATTTTTGCTCAAAGAGGTATTAATGTAATTCCTATTGATGTAGGTACAAAAGTATTTGTCAATCAAATCATCAAAGGTAATCCTGATCGAGTACAAATATTAGTAGGTGGTGGCTTGATTAATCCGACCGTTGAATTAGAATCAGAGTTAAAAACTTATCGCATAAGAAGAAAATTAACTCTAGAAGCTAATCCCTTTTTACAGGATCATGTAATTGGAAATCATGCTGTATTACCAACAGTTTTTGCCAATGTTTGGTTAGCTAATACAGCAGAACAAATGTATTTAGGTTATAAGTTTTTTAGTTGTGAAAATTATAAAGTATTAAAGGGGATTGTTTTTGATGTAACTTTAGCTGATGAATATATTTTGGATATTAAAGAAATTAATAAAATTCCCGATCGAGAAATTGAATTATCAGCTACTATTTGGAGTAAAAGCAACCAAGCAAAACCAAGATATCATTATCAAGGTAATTTTAAATTATTAAAACAAATACCTGAAAGACCAATTTATGAAAACTTTGATAATCAGCAGGATAATAAATTAATTAATTTTTCTCCCTATCAAGATGGAACATTATTTCATGGAGTTAGTTTTCAAGGAGTAAAACAAATTTTAAATATAAGCCATCAAAAGCTTACACTTAAATGTATTTTTCCTCAAGTTGAATTTAGTGAATTTGGACAATTTTCGCCTCAAGCTTTTAATGCTTTAGGATTAGATTCTGCCTTCCAGTGTATGTTGATTTGGGTAAGGTATTTTTATCAAGCTGCAAGTTTACCTTCTAATTGTCAAAAGGGTGAACACTTTCAAGATATTCCTTTAGAAAAAATATTTTATGTGTCAATGGAAGTAAAGATAAATACTAATACCAAATTAATTGCAGATATTAGCTTACATGATGAGAAAGGGAATATTTATTCACGGGTAATTGGTGCAGATGTGACCATTAGTAAACAACTTAATAATCTTTTTACTTCTGCTAAACACTAAGTAAATTAAGGGGGTAAATATTATAGTGAATAAGAAATGAGTCTCTAATCAATTATGAATAAAATTGCAATTATTGGTTTATCTTGTCTCTTACCAGATGCTCAAAGTCCAGAGCAATATTGGCAAAATCTACTTAAACAAAAAGACTCGACTTCCTTTGCTACTATGGAACAAATGGGAGTTGATGCTAATATTTTTTATGCCAATAAAAAAGGAACAACTGATAAATATTACTGTTTAAAAGGTGGATATGTTAGAAGCTTTGAATTTGATGCTAATGGCTATCAAATTGAGCCTGATATTTTAAAAGATTTAGATCAACTTTATCAATGGTCACTTTATGTTGCTAAAGAAGCCTTAAAAGATAGTGGTTATTTAGATAATCATTCAATTTTAAATAAATGTGGAGTTATTTTAGGTAATCTTTCTTTTCCTACCCGTAATTCTCATCATCTATTTGCTCCTATTTATTCTCAAGTATTTAATTCAGCCATTCAAAAACTTTTAGATAAACCATCTTTCCAACTAAAAAATAGTAATAAAAAAGTATCTTCTTTAAACAGTAATATCTCTGGTTATCCTGCATCTTTAATTGCTCAAGCTTTGTGTTTATCAGGAATTAATTTTTCTCTTGATGCTGCTTGTGCTTCTTCTCTTTATAGTATCAAATTAGCCTGTGATTATCTATTAGCCGATAAAGCTGATTTAATGTTAGCAGGTGCAGTTAGTTGTGGTGATCCATTATTTATCAATCAGGGATTTTCTATTTTTCAAGCATATTCAGAAAATGGTCAAACCTTCCCCTTAAATAAATCATCAGGGGGGTTAGTTGCTGGTGAAGGTGCAGGAATGGTGGTATTAAAACGTTATGAAGATGCTGTCAGAGATGGTGATCGCATTTATGCCACTATTAACGGTATTGGTTTATCCAATGATGGTAAAGGTAAATTTGTCCTGCAACCTAATCCTAAAGGACAAATTCTTGCCTTTGAAAGAGCTTATAACGATGCTGATATTAATCCCAATACCATTGATTATATTGAATGTCACGCTACAGGTACACCTGTAGGAGATATTGTTGAATTAAACTCAATGGAGACATTTTTTAGTAAATATAATCATTCTCCCTTATTGGGTTCAGTTAAATCAAATTTAGGTCATTTACTTACTGCTGCGGGTATTGCTAGTTTAATTAAAGTTATTTTAAGTATTAATAAAAATGTAATACCTCCGACTATTAATATTAGTGAACCTTTAGAATCAGATCGAGGAAATATAGGCGGTAAAAAAATAGTTACTTCTCCTACTGCTTGGGAAAAGAATCACAAAAGAGCAGGAGTTAGTGCTTTTGGTTTTGGAGGGTGTAACGCTCATTTAATTTTAGAAAAAAATGATCTTGATCCCCCTTCCGTCCTCCTTAAAAAGGGGGAAACTCAAACAGTAACAGATGGTAGCCTTACTAAGGACAGTGTAGGGGGATCAAATAACAAAAAATTAGACATTGAAAAATTAGCCATTGTAGGAATGGATGCCTTTTTTGGGGGTTGTGATGGTTTAGATGCCTTTGATCGCACTATATACGATGGAAAACAGCATTTTATCCCTCTACCTCCTCAACGATGGCAAGGCATTGAAACAGAAACCGATCTGCTTAAAGAATATGGTTTTAGCGCGGGAGAAGCACCTCAAGGAGCTTATATAAAAGACTTTGATTTTGATTTTCTTCGCTTTAAAATTCCACCTAAAGAAGAAGATCAATTAATTCCTCAACAGTTATTAATGTTAAAGGTAGCTGATCGAGCAATTCAAGATGCAGGGTTAAAGGAAGGGGCAAATGTTGCGGTTATTATCGCCATGGAAACTGAACTTGCTTTACATCAATATCGAGGGAGGGTTGATTTATCTTGGCAAATTAAAGAAGGTTTAAAAGAAGCAAATATCACCTTATCTCCTGAAGAAATTACCGAATTAGAAAATATTGCTAAAGATAGCCTTCATCCACCAGCAGGAGTCAATCAATATACCAGCTTTATTGGCAATATAATGGCGAGTCGAATATCTGCTTTATGGGATTTTGCGGGCGCTTCGTTTACTATTTCTGCTGGGGGAAATTCAGTATTTAAAGCCTTAGAAGTAGCCCAATTAATGTTAAGCAATAATGAATTTGAGGCTGTTGTTTTGGGTGCTATAGATTTAGCTGGAGGAGTGGAAAGTGTCTTATTACATCAAAAAATTGCATCAGTAAATACCGGAGTTAATACTCTGAGTTTTGATGATAATGCTAATGGTTGGATGGTAGGTGAAGGGGCAGGTGCAGTTGTTTTAAAAAGTCATGAAATAGCCAAGGAGCAAAGAGATCGAATTTATGCAGTAATTGATGCAGTGTCTCTTGTTCAAAGTAATAATCAAGATAAATCTTCAGAGTTTGTTAAACAAGTCTGTAAACAAGCCTTTGAAACTACAGAAATTCACCCCAAAGATATTGGTTATTTAGAAATTTTTGGTAGTGGGATTCCCCATGAAGATGAAGCAGAAATAAAAGGCATACTGCAAGTATATCAAGAAGTCCCCCTAAATAAAGGGGATTTAGGTGGATCTCAATTGACCTGTTGTCTTGGCAGTATTAAAGCCAATATAGGTCATACTTATGCAGCTTCTGGTATTGCGAGTTTAATTAAAACAGCTCTCTGTTTATATCATCGTTATATTCCTGCAACTCCCCAATGGTCAAAACCAAAACAATTAGAATTATGGCAAAATAGTCCTTTTTTTGTTGCTACAGAATCAAAAACTTGGTTTTTAGAAGAAAATCAAACAAAAAGAGTAGCTGCTATTAATGGCTTAGGAATTGATAATACTTATGCTCATTTAATTCTTTCAGAAGAACTCACTCAAAAAGACCGTCCAAATAATTATTTACAACAAACCCCTTTTTATCTACTACCTATCTCTGCTAATAATCAAGAAGATTTACTAGAAAAAATTAATGATTTAAAAGACAAAGTTAAAAATAATGCTGATTTAACTAAATTAGCAACAGAAAATTATTCTGATTTCAAACAGAATCTTCCAGGAAGCTATACATTTTCTTTGGTGGGAGGTAATAAAAATGAGCTTTTAAAAGAAATAAAATTTGCTATTCAAGGAATCAAAAAAGCGTTTGAAAATAGTGGCGAATGGAAAACTCCTAATGGTAGTTACTTTACAACTAATCCTCTAGGGGAAAAAGGTAAAATTGCTTTTGTTTATCCTGGACAACGTAATTCTTACAATGGATTAGGTAAAAATCTGTTTCGATTATTTCCTGATATATATAAGAAATTATCCATTGTAACTAACAAATTAGGTTATTTTCTAAATGAAAAGTTTTTGTATCCAAGAAATATTAATCAAAAGGAATTAATCAAGACAAATTCAAAACTTGGTTTTGAAAAAGATGTTGAGTTAGCACAAAGTGGCACGACAGTAGCTTTTGCTCACACTCTAATTCTGAGGGAATATTTTCAAGTTAAGCCTGATGTTGCTTTTGGATATTGTATGGGTGAACTTACAATGTTACAAGCCTTAGAGGTTTGGCATGAAGATGATACTGCCAGAATCAAACGTTCTGAATCACCAATCTTAACCACTGATTTATCTGGACCCTGTTTAGCATTGCGGAAATTATGGGGAATACCTACCAATGATAGTATTTCTATAGATAATTTTTGGTCAACCTATATTCTGAAATACCCCGAATCAAAAGTCAGAGAAGTTTTAAGACAAGAGAAAAAAGTTTATCTGACTTATGTTAATACTCCAGAAGAAATTGTTATTGCTGGAGATAAAAAAGGTTGTTTAAGGATTATAAAAGAACTTAAAGCTAATTCCTATTCTGCAACTTTAGTATCTTATAATTTATTACATACTAAAGTTGCACTAGCAAAACATACAGAATTGGTTAAATTACATACTATTACTGTTAATAATGTAACTAATATAAAATTATATTCGGCAGCAAATTATTCTCCTATTATTATAGATAAATACTTAATAGCTTCTAATATTGCAAAAGTTTTTTGTAACCCTCTTGATTTCCCTCAACTTATTAACAAAGTGTATGAAGATGGAACAAAAATATTTTTAGAATTAGGTCCGAAAAACACTTGCACTCGAAGGATTAGTGAAAGTCTCAAAAATAGAGAGCATTTAGCTATCTCAATTAATGCAAAAGGAGTGGACGATCACACTGGAATTTTTAGATTTTTAGCACAACTTGTTAGTCATGGTGTCTCCCTAGATTTATCTCCTCTTTATCCTTCTATTTCTCAAGAATCTTCTCAACGTAAATCTCTAGTGAAAAAAATCATTTTAGGAGGTGATATAATTCAACAAAAAATCCTAAATCTAGAAAACAAAGATAAATTAAAACAAGCAATATCTGCTAACTTAAATCAAGAAATTTTACTCAAACATCAAAATAAGGCAAATAATAACTTAAATTATCAACAAGATTTAAAAATCGCTCAATTACAAATTACTGTTTCTCAACAATTAATTAATAATATTCAACTCATAAAACAAACAACCTCTAATATTCAACCAAAATCGCTAGAAAATTCATCTCAAACAAATACTTATACTAAACCCTCTAATATAGTTTTGGATGAAGCTGATTTACTAGAATTTGCTCAAGGAAATATCGCTAATGTTTTTGGTGAAGAATATCAAATTATTGATACCTATTCTCGACGAGTCAGACTTCCCTTACATCCCTATTTATTAGTCAGTAGAGTTACTAAAATAGATGCTAAAAAAGGTGAATTTAAACCTTCATCTCTAATTACAGAATATGATGTTCCTTATGATGCTTGGTATTCAGTTGATGGTCAAATCCCTGGATGTATTGCTATAGAATCAGGACAATGTGATTTATTATTGATTAGTTATTTAGGAATTGACTTTCAAAATAAAGGAAATTTAGTTTATCGTCTTCTTGATTGTACTCTCACTTTCCTTGATGAATTACCAAAGGAAGGAGATACTTTAGGCTACGATATTAAAATTAATTCCTTTGCAAAAAGTGGTGATAACTTACTCTTTTTCTTTAGCTATGAATGCTTTGTTAAAGATAAAATAATTATCAAAATGGATGGAGGATGTGCTGGTTTCTTTTCCGATAAACAGTTAGAACAAGGAAAAGGAGTTATTGTTACAGAGAAAGAACTAGCCACCAGAAAACAAATAAAAAAACAAAAATTTGAGCCTTTGTTAGTTTGTACTAAATCAAGTTTTGATAAAGCTGATATTCTCAATTTAATTCAAGGAAATTTAGCTGACTGTTTTGGAGATCATTATAATCAATATGGCTTAAATAAATCCTTGCGACTTCCGCCTCAACCAATAATGATGATAGATAAAATAACTTCTGTTGACACCACAGGAGGAGATTGGGGTTTGGGTTTAATTATTGCCGAAAAACAGCTCGAACCCGAACATTGGTATTTTCCTTGTCATTTTAAAGATGATCAAGTACTAGCAGGTTCATTACAGGCGGAGGGGTGTAGTCAATTATTACAGTTTTATTTACTCTATTTAGGATTACATACCTGTACTAAAGATGCTCGTTTTCAACCGATTTATGGACAACCTCAAGTGGTACGTTGTCGGGGACAAGTAACTCCTATTTCTGCTAAATTAATCTATCGTCTGGAAGTAATAGAAATTGGTTTATCACCTCATCCTTATGCCAAATGTAATGTGGATATTATCTTACAAGGTAAAACCGTTGTTAATTTTCAAGATTTAGGCTTACAACTCATCGAAAAAAATCCAGATGATAGTACTTCAATTTCATCTCAAAATAATTTACCAACGCCACAAAAAATAACGAATCAAAAACCTGCTTTATTAAAGGAAGAACAAGTACAAGAGTTCTGCACAGGTTCAGTAGCTAAATGCTTTGGTGAAGAATTTGCTTTTTATGATAATGGTACGGTTAAAGCCTCCAGAATGCCGAATACCCATCTTAGTTTAGTAAGTCGTGTTTTAGAAGTTCAAGGGCAACGCCATCAACTCAAAAAAGGCTCTACTATTATCACAGAATATGATGTTCCGATTAACCCTTGGTTTTATCGTCAAAACTCATCAGAAACAACTCCCTATTCAATTTTAATGGAAATAGCTTTACAACCTTGTGGCTTTCTTTCCGCTTATTTAGGAACAACTTTATTATATCCAGATCGTAGTTTATATTTTCGTAATCTTGATGGCGATGGCACAATTTTAAAAGATATAGATATTCGAGGAAAAACTCTTACCAATAAATCTACATTACTTTCTACTTCAAATATTCAAGGAATGATTTTACAGAGTTTTGATTTTGAAGTTAGTTGTGAAGGTGAAATATTCTATCAAGGTTCAGCATCCTTTGGTCATTTTAGCCCCGAAGCATTAGCGAATCAAGTAGGATTAGATCAAGGTAAAGATATTCGTCCTTGGTATGAAACAGAAAATAGTTTAAATCTCCCTGAAATTAACATTAATTTACGCAGTCAAGAAAGCAGAAGTAAATATTATCAAATTAATGCTAATAAACCTCATTACCGTTTAGCACAATATCAATTAGATTTACTCAATGAAGTACAAATAATTCCCAAAGGTGGCAAATATCAACAAGGTTATATTTATGCGCGAAAAGATGTTAAACCTACTGACTGGTATTTTAAGTGTCATTTTCACCAAGATCCAGTAATGCCAGGTTCTTTAGGTATTGAGGCAATTTTACAAGCAATACAAGTTTATGCTTTACATCTTGATTTAGGTAAACAATTGAAATCACCCCGTTTTACCCAGCCTATTCACCACAAAACTGTTTGGAAATATCGAGGACAAATACCTCCAGATCAACCAGAAATGTATTTAGAAGTTCACCTTTCTAAAATTGAGATTCATTTAGACAAAATTATGGTTATTGGAGATGCTAGTTTATGGAAACCAAATATGAGAATTTATGAGGTTAAAGATTTAGCCATTTGTTTAGTTAGCCCAAGTCTCTCCAAATAGCACAATCAAATTCAATAATGCAAACTTTCATTCTTATTTGGTTAGGACAAGTCGTTTCCTTAGTGGGGTCCGGTTTTACCCGCTTTGCTCTAGGAGTGTGGCTTTATCAAACCACTGGTTCTGCCACCCAATTATCTCTCATTTATTTATTTGCTAGATTACCTTTTGTCATTTTTGCTCCTTTAGGAGGTGCGATCGCAGACCGATGGAATAGGCGTTGGTTAATGATTATTAGTGATATCGGTTCCAGTCTCAGCACCCTTGCGATCGTCTTACTGATGTGGAATGGTTCGTTAGAAATTTGGCATATTTATTTAGCAGTAGGATTTAGCTCAAGTTGCGAAGGGTTCCAAAATCCAGCTTATCGTACCATTCCCACCTTACTTGTTCCTCGTCAAGATTTTGGACGTGCAAATGGAATGATTCAGTTAGGGTTAGCAGCCGAAAACCTATTTTCAGCGATACTTGCGGGAATTTTAATTGAAGTTATTCAAGTAAAAGGAGTCATTCTCATTGATTTTGTCACTTTTACTATTGCTCTAGTCCCTTTGCTAATAATACGTTTTCCTCAACTTCACACAACTCATCAAAGTATAAGGAATCAGGAATCTCTCTGGCAACAAATTATCTATGGTTTTAGCTATGTTAAAGACCGCCCTGGACTGTTTATGCTTCTAGTCTTCTTTTTGATCACCAACTTCACTATTGGAATAGCTCAAGTTTTAATTACGCCAATGGTATTGGGTTTTACAAGCCCTTCAGTGTTAGGCAGAATTTTATCTATTGGTGGAAGTGGTTGGCTATTTGGAGGATTGTTAATGAGTACTTGGGGTGGTCCACAACCTAGAATTAAGGGAATTATTGCCGGAGAGCTACTTTTTGGACTGGCAATTTTATTAACAGGATTACAACCATCTCCGTTATTAATTACTATAGGTGCTTTTATCTTCTTTTTCAATGTTCCTATTATCATGGGATCTAGTGATGCTATTTGGCAAGTTAAGGTACCTTTGCCATTACAGGGGCGTGTTTTTGCCTTCAGAAGTACGATTGCTTGGTCATCCTATCCTCTAGCCTATCTAGTGGCAGGGCCATTATCAGACCGTATATTTCAACCTCTGCTAATGGAAGAAGGCTTTTTAAGTAGCAGTATTGGACAACTTATAGGTGTAGGTTCAGGAAGGGGTATTGGGTTATTATTTATTCTCTTAGGACTTTTTATCATTTTGGCAGCAATTGTAGCATATCAATATAAACCTATTAGATTAGTAGAATCAGAAATCCCAGATGCAGTTAATGAGCAATTATTAGAGGATGTTTTAAACGTCGAAGTGAGTAAATAATCATGCAAACCGCCCGACCTATGAATAAAACTATGCTTATCAATTCAACCAAAAATCAAATAAATTTCTCTGGCTATCATAGTCAAAATCCCGTTTGGATTGGCTCTGATAATTCAATTGCCTTTGATAGTGAAGGTATTAAAGCCAAACTATTAAACCTAAATAAACCCTGTTATTTTATCATAAAGCAAGGTCAAATAGGCGCTACCAATGAAGGTCACTTAGGTGATAATAATAATGGCAACTATCAACAAATTAAAACCTTAACTGCTATTCCTCCTTTACTTCCTCAACAGTTAGGCGATCCTAATTTTTTAGACTTTCATAAAGTCAAATATGCCTACATGACAGGCGCAATGGCTAATGGTATTGCTTCAGAGAAATTAGTAATTGCATTAGGCCAAAAAAATATTTTAAGTTCCTTTGGTGCTGCGGGTTTAGTTCCTGATAGAATTGAAAAAGCAATTAAGACTATTCAAAATGCTTTACCCAATCAAGCTTATTGTTTTAACTTAATTCATAGCCCTAATGAATTAGCTATTGAAAAAAGAACAGTTTACTTGTATTTGCAATATAAAGTCAATACTGTAGAAGCATCAGCCTTTTTAGATTTAACTCCTAATATTGTTTATTATCGAGTAGCAGGTTTAAGTGTAAATTCTAGTAATCAAATCGAGATTAAAAATAAAGTTATTGCTAAAATTTCCCGTCGAGAAATTGCTACAAAATTTCTTCAACCTGCACCAGAAAAAATTCTTAAACAATTATTAAATCAAGGATTAATAACTGAGTTACAAGCAAAATTAGCTTCTGAAGTACCAATGGCAGATGATATTACTGTAGAAGCTGATTCTGGAGGACATACAGATAACCGTCCCTTAGTTTGTCTACTACCTTCTATTCTCGCACTACGGGATGAAATTCAAGCAAAATATAATTACAAAACTCCTGTGAGAGTCGGAGCAGCAGGAGGAATAGGTACACCACAATCAGCATTAGGTGCATTTATGATGGGCGCTGCTTATGTGGTGACAGGTTCAATTAATCAATCTTGTATCGAAGCAGGTGCTTCTGAGCATACTAAACGATTACTCGCTCAAGCAGAAATGACTGATGTAATGATGGCTCCGGCTGCTGATATGTTTGAAATGGGAGTGAAATTACAGGTACTAAAACGGGGTACTATGTTTGGAATGCGATCGCAGAAACTCTTTGACTACTATATAAACCATAACTCTATTGAGGAAATTCCTACAGTAGAAAGAGAAAAACTAGAGAAACAAATCTTTAGAAAAACTCTAGAGGAAGTTTGGCAAGATACCGTTACTTATTTTAACCAACGAGACCCAGAGCAAATTACAAGAGCCGCCAATAATCCTAAGCGCAAAATGGCTTTAATTTTCCGTTCTTATTTAGGACTATCTTCTCGCTGGTCTAATATAGGAGAAAAAGGTAGAGAAATGGATTATCAAGTTTGGTGTGGCCCAGCAATGGGGGCTTTTAATAACTGGGTAAAAGATTCTTATTTGGCCGAACCAAATAATCGAAGTGTAGTTGACATTGGTCATCATATTATGAATGGTTCTGCCTATTTATACCGACTACAAAATTTAAAATTACAAGGAATATCTATGTCAGCTAAATACTGGAATTATGGTTGTGTCGCAAAAAGTTTAAACTGACAGCTCATCATTCGCGTAATTTAAAGATAGGAAAAGATACTTACGGACTTAATCATATCTGGTTCTAACGGATGGTAGTGATATGCAAGTAGTGGTGAGATATAATCTATACTATGTATATGTTATGTACAATATTAACTAATACAATTAGACCTTAAATAATCACTCACAAATTGAACTTTTTGATGACAACTATTTTGGCATTTTTACTTTTCTCATTGCTCTTGCCGTTTTCTCAAATAGTACGAGAGTTGAAAGAATTATCTCAGGAAAAGCATGGAGAAGTTTCCGAAAGAGCTTGTCCTGCTTGTGGTTCTCAACATCTGATTAAAAATGGTTCAATTCATAATGGCAAACCAAAATATCAATGTAAAAATTGTGGTCGCCAATTTGTAAAGCATCCGACAAAAACTATTATTTTATCGTCAACAAAACAGTTAATTGATAAACTCTTACTGGAGAGAATATCACTCCGAGGAATTGCCCGAGTTACTGGTGTAAGCTGGTCTTGGTTCCAAAACATTGGTAACAAGTTAAGGAAATCAGAAAAAATTCAAGAGGGAAACCAAATCGTGTCAAACTCTTAGAGGACAAAGAATTGAGCAATTTTATTTCTCTATGGGCAAGAGTAAAAGATTAAATCGAGACCACGCCAAGAAAACGCAAAGACCAATGGTAGAAGATCGAGTCATTGCTCAACACTTAACCGCTTTATTAACTCCCACAATGACATCTGGGTCACGACATTTTCGAGAATTGGGACTTAGAGAGAGAATTCTGACACTTCCTTTGATGGTGGCTGCTGTCTTAACCTTGTTGTGGCGAGATGTACCAGGAGTAACTGAATTAGGTCGATTACTAGAAACAGAAGGATTCTTATGGTGTAGTCCCACAAAAGTGAGTCAACAAGCTTTATCTCAAAGATTTTTGACTTTTCCTGCCATATTATTCGAGAGAATATTTCATCAAATCTTGCCCAAACTGAAAAGTAGATGGTTGGTTCGTCACAATCGACCATTACCTGAGAGTGTTCAGTTTACTTTGTCTAAGTTTGAAAGAATTTGGATAGCCGACGGTTCGACCTTGGAGGCTTTGTTTCGCAAGCTCAAGAGTTTAGAATCGGTCAAATCTGGAAAATTAGCTGGCAAGATGGGCGTGGTCATTGATTTAGTTACACGGTTGCCCATAGCAATTTGGTTTCAAGAAAATCCCCGGGCCTCGGATACTCGTTTTGAGGAGAATTTGTTAGAGTTAGTCTCAGCCCAGACGCTAATGCTGCTAGATCGCGGATTTGATCATTTTCAGTTTTGGAACACTCTCATTGAACAAGGAGTTCATTTTATTACTCGCGTTAAGGTTAACGCCACGATTGAGTATCAACAAGTTTTCACTGATGGTTATACGTTACGTGACCGTCTGGTTAAGATTGGTTCTGGGACAAAAAAGACACCATTTGTTACTCTGCGGTTGATTGAAATTAGAGTGGGTAAAGAAGGCGCGTTCCTATTTGACTTCGGTGCTTGAGCCATCCGTCTTACCTCCTTACGTAGTCATCGATTTGTATCAAAAACGCGCTTCGCATCGAAGATGCTTTTAATACTGTCAAACGACTTTTAGGGTTAAGTTACACGACTTGGAAGGTTTCTCTGAAATCTTTGCAAATTAAGGACTCTAGAGATCGAACATAAGTACTGTTTTAACAGAATTACGTTGTTTCAGCC
>JASJEI010000212.1 GCA_030064795.1 Pleurocapsa sp. MO_226.B13
GCTCATAAGTTAGCGAAAAATTTTGGCTAACTGCCAGAATTTTTCTCATTTATTTGCTCAGAAATATCCTAATTGTTCTCTATTCTGTTGTTGCTACATTTTGTAGTGCGGGGGATGGGTTAAAAGAGCATGACCGACAGAGGCATTAAAGACAACAAATAGAGGTATAAATAAACTAAAAATAGAAAATATTCCCCGAACCAAAACAGCAATTATAAACGAACTTAAAAAGCTCAAGCTAAGATTGGCTATAGTAATTAGCTTTTTGTTTTGAAAGGTTCGCCAATAGCGACTAATGTGAATTGCCATTACTAAGTTGAGTAACAACAAAATTAAGAAATTTAGTATATCTCCAATATCGGTATTAAAGCGGAATAAGCCGAGAATTGCTGCAACCAAAGCATAGTCAAAGATTAATTTGCGGACAGCATGATTGATTTTCAATACCGTATTAAATCCTGGCATGATGGACTCAACTTCTACTGAAGATTGAGATTCTAGCGGTTTATCAATTTCTGGCTCTAAAGAATCGCGTTCGTTCATTAAGAATAGTTTGAGGTAATGTCGATCGTGCTGCATGATTATATAGCTCGTCTGACAGCAGAATCCCTCTAAAGTACTTGAATTCTCCTCAAAAAGCAAAATTTTAAGCTTATATTAATATCGTCTAGATTCTCGGTCTAGATTGTAATCGATCGAGAGCTTAAATTAAAATTAATATAGCTTAAATCAAGCCTTGAAATATATTATTATATGTAAAATTTTGGTTTCTCTGAAGATAAGTTTTAGCATAATTTACTCCAGTCTTAAACTGTTAAACCTATAATAAATATTTATTTGGAAAATAATTTAGCCTAGATTCGATGACCACCGAACAAGAAAAAAATTCAAAACTAAACCTCGATCTGGACGAACAAACTGCAGCTTCAATCTCTTATAAAGTTGCTCCCAAGAAGCCAAAACGGGGATTATTATTGGGTGCGATCGCTTTATTAATCGGTGGGACGCTATTCTGGCGAGCGGTTTCTAACAACGAGCAACAGGCAGTTGAAACCACTAATAATATCGAACAGGCAAGACTGACAGTTAAAACCGTCGATGCAGCAGTCGAGCCAATTCAAGCCTGGAGTTATGGGGATGGTTTTGTCAGTGCAGTAGTCAAAAAACACCTCAATTTTCAGTCGGAAGGAACTATTGAATACATCAAACAGGTTGATGGTCGAGATTTACGAGAAGGAGACAGGGTAACAAAGGGAGAGTTATTAGCCAGACTAGATCCTCGTAGATCCGATGCGGACATTACCGTCGCAACTTCGGAACAAACTCAAGCTCAAAACGAGGTGGCAAATGCAGTCGCCAGTCTCAGACAAGCCGAAGCCGACTTAGAGAAGGCACAGGCAGATTTAGAGAAAGCGAAAACCGATACTTCCTTTGCCGAAGCCGACGTTCAAAGATATCGAGAATTAGCAGCAGAAGGGGCAGTTGAAAGGCGTGAAGTTACTGTCAAAGAGACAGAGTATAAGAATGCGATCGCAATACAAAAAGCAACGGAAGCGGGAATACGCTTGGCTCAATCTAAAGTGGCTGCTGCCCAAACTCAAGTTGAAACTGCCGAAGCAGGAGTGAGAGCTGCTGAAGCCAAACTGTCTCAAAGCAATGTGGATAGTGAAAACATAGAATTAATTGCCCCCTTTGACGGGGTGATTTCCCGCCTCAATATCCGCGAGGGAGAATATTGGACACCGCAGTTGGTTAATATCGCTGGTGACTATCAGGGAATTGTCGAAAGAGTGCCGATGATTATAATTGACCCCAATGGCTTTGAAGTAAATGTTGAATTGCCCGCTTTTCAAGGGGGAAGGATTAAGCCAGGACAACGAGCTTTTGTGATTTTAGATCGCGATAAAGCAAAGGCGACTTCAGGTAGAATTACAGGACAGGATTTAATGCGTTTGGCTAGTGCTAAGGGGACAGTATTTTCCGTTAGTCCTTCCGTTTCTCCAGGAGAGCGATCGATTCGAGTTACCATCCGTATCGATGAAGGGGCAGCTAATCTTCAAGATGGAGAACAAATATCCGCTTGGATTGCGACGGAGGAAAAACAAACTGCTACGGTTGCCCCATTCAATGCCATCATATCTCGCGATCGCCAAAACTATGTGTTTGTGGTCAATGAAGCAGATGGCACGGTAGAGCAAAGAAAGATCGAACAGGGTATTCAAGGATTGGCGAAGAAAGAAATAATAGAAGGAGTTGAGCCAGGTGAAAAACTAGTTACCGAAGGCAAAAACCGTCTGGTTAACGGCGCACCTGTAGAAATTATTCCTTAAAATTCTTCTTAATTTATACAACTAGATATATTTTTATTTTCCCTGACTATAGAACGCAGATATTAAGTAATGAGCCAACTATTACCCACCTCAGAAGTCGAACAACTGCAAGAGCATCACAACGCACCAGATCCGAGTAAAGCTTCCCCGATTACTCGATTCTTTTTTCTCGAAACAGTCTTTGCTATTTTGCTATCTATACTACTTATTGTGGGTGGTTTGATGGCTGCTTCAACGATGGTCAAAGAAGGTAATCCCGATATTAACTTTGCGATCGCTACGATTCAAACCAATTGGGGTGGTGCTGATCCAGAAACGATTGAGAATCAGGTTACAGATAAGATTGAAAAAGAATTAAAATCGCTTAAGGGGTTAAAGGATTTAAGTAGTGCTTCTTTCGATGGTTCATCCTTAATTAAAGTTGAGTTTGAAGCAGAAGCCCCGATCGCTGAGTCGATCGCACTGGTAAGGGCAGAAGTAGATGAAGCCAAGCCCGAAATCGCCGAAGATGCAGACGAACCAAAGGTAGAACAGGTAGCAACTCAAGATACTCCCGTACTGACAGTAGGCTTGTATGGGGATATCGATCTAGCGGTGTTGAGTAAATCCGCCGAAGAGATAGAAGAGATACTAGAAACCGTTCCCAACGTCCGCAAAGTAGACTTGAGTGGGAATAGAGAGGAAGTAATCCACATTCAGCTTATACCTGCCCGCATGAAGGCGACGGGAGTCTCCGCAACTCAGGTGGCTAATGCAGTACAAAAGGGTAACCTAGATTTACCTTGGGACCGGATTGAGAGCGATGAAATTGGGACGCAGTTACGCTACTATGGGAAGTTCCGTAGTTTAGCAGATTTACGCAACCTACCTGTAGCCCGTTTGGGAGAAGGGGCGGGGGGAAGAGTCGTAACCTTACAGGAAGTAGCAGAAGTTAGACGAGATTTAGAACGAGAAAAGAGTCGGGCTTTCTTAAGTGCCGATGGTGAAGAGTTCTCCCCTTTTATCAACGTTGATGTAGTTAAAGTACCTGGTTCGGATACGGTTAAAGTAATTGAAGACTCCCTGGCAGCCATTGAAACCGCCAAGCAAAATCCTGGTGTTTGGGCTTATGGCATGGAGTATCGAGTAATTAATACCGATGCGGATCAAATTAATAAAGACCTCCGTAATGTTTTCGATAATGCTTGGCAAGGGGTATTAGGGGTATTTATTGTTTTATTATTTGCTCTGACTTGGCGCGAAGCAGTAATTGCAGGACTATCTATTCCCTTAACCTTTTTAGGAACATTAGCAGTACTATTTCTCTTCGGCTTCACCCTGAATAAAATGGTGCAGGTGGGGATGATTCTGGCACTGGGGTTACTGGTGGATGTCTTCATCCTAATGATGGAAGGGATGCACGACGGTATCTTTGTTGAGGGTCTGAGTTTCAATCAATCGGCACTTAAAACCGTTAAAACTTATGCTTTACCAGCTTTTTCGGGACAATTAACCACCATTCTGGCATTAGCTCCCCTGATGGCAATTAGCGGGACAATGGGTAAATTTGTTCGTCTCGTTCCTATTAGTGCGATCGTCTGTTTGATTCTCAGTTTTATCATTGCTATCTTTGTTGATATCCCCCTATCTCGATATTTACTGGGTAATATCAAAGCCAAAGGACAAAAAAGCAAGGTCGATCGCCTGACGGAATCCGCTTCGAGAAAATTCCGTAACTGGAGTTTGGGCATGACCATTCGCAATAAAACTACTGCCAGACTTTGGGCATTTTGTGCGGTTGCTTTGTTTATCACTTCTACTGTGCTGGTGGGAACTGTTCCTTCGACTCTCTTTGCTGAAGGGGATGCACGAAAGTTAAGTATCAACATTGAATTACCCCCCACAACTACTCTAGATAGTTCCCAAAAAGTAGCGAATCGGGTAGGCGAATTATTACGGGGTAAAGATTATCTCGAAAGCGTCAGTAAATTAGTCGGGCAGCGCAGTGGCTTAGTTCAAGAAAGTGGACTTAAGCCCGATACTGGTAGTTATCTGGTGGGTTTTTCGGCAATCCTGACCCCTCAAGAAGAGAGAGAGAAAATCTCCGTTGAATATTTTGACGAACTGCGTACCGAATTAAATACTTTTATGCGCCAGTATCCAGGGGCATCTGTCGTTGTTAACGGTCAATCCACAGGGGAAGGAGGCGACCCGATTGAGATTGAAATATCGGGGACGGATATGGACAAGCTACGTCAGATCTCTGGAGAAGTGCAGCTAGCCTTGAGACAAATTACTGGGGCGACCGATGTGCGAGATGACTTGGGGGCATTGCGCTCGGATATCAAGTTAATTCCCCGACGTGAAGCAGTGAATTTCTTCGGTATAGCCGATGACGACCTGGCTACTCAAGGACGTTATCTAATGACCGATAACGATATTGGTGACTTCCCTATCGGTGGCGGAGAAGAAGACTTAGAAATTCGCCTTAGTACCCAGTGGGCTTCCCGTAACGGTGGCATTGGAGGTGCTACGAGAATGGATGAGTTGTTGAGCTTACCTTTCTTTACCCAGGAGGGTAAAAATATTCCCGCCAGTCAAGTATTTGAAATAGAATCGGGAGAAGCACCTCTATCCATCACTCACAAAGATGCTCAACGTACCGTTACGGTATTAGCGAAAAATAAAGGTCGCACGGTGGGAGAAATTGTAGCTGACTTAGAACCCAAGCTGATCGAAATGAAAAAATCTTGGGGTCAGGGTTACGATTATAAGTTTGCGGGTGAGTTAGAAACTCAAGGAGAAACCTTTGCCTCGGCAGGACAAATGGCATTAGTATCTCTCTTCCTAATCTTTGCCGTACTGGTAATTCAATTTAGTTCCTTCACCCAACCTTTTATCATCATGCTGGCAATTCCCTTTGCCTTCATTGGTACTTTCCTCGGCTTTTTCTTCTTCCAAATTCCTATTTCTTTTCCTGCGGTGATTGGGATTATTGCTTTAACGGGAATTGTGGTGAATGATGCGATCGTCATGATTGAAACCATGAATAGTTACCGAAGTAAAGGAATGAAGGTGCGAGATGCAGCAGCCAGAGGTGCAGCGGATAGATTGCGCCCGATTCTAACTACCAGTATCACGACAATTGTTGGGGTAATTCCTTTGGCATTAAGCGATCCAACTTGGTTTCCTCTAGCCAGTGCGATCGGCTTTGGTTTAGTTGCTTCTACCTTAATTGCTTTGTTGGTAATTCCTTGTTTGTATTTATTATTGACTCCTAATAAATCTGTAGCTAATCTTGCGTAAAAATTATTGGAAATTCAATAGCCAAAGAATAACTAATAGTAAAAGATTAAAAAACTAATTTTATAAATTTGAATATTCTTAATTCTCCATACTTTAAACGTTAAACTAGAAGAGTACAAATATTCTTATGCTTGCTTTGTCCTCAACTAAGAATTTAACTAACACCCATTGGGAATTAAGATATCCACTAGTAGGTAAATCGTTGCCAGCAGATCATGGGCATCGACTCTATGGCGCAATGTCTCGGATTGCTCCTGCAATCCATGAATCCAATAGCTGGAGAATGGCGACAATTGGTGGAAGTTTAAATGGTCAAGGGCAAATTCTGCTGACTCCTTATTCGCGATTGAGAATCAGAACGGGATGGGAGCAAATTCCCTTGTTTCTTCGGTTAGTTCAAAAACTGCTCAAAGTAGGCAAACATTCTCTAGTTCTTGAACCTCCAGAGATTCATCCCATCTGTCCTGCCCGAATTTTGAAAGCGCGATTAGTAACAATCAAGGGATTTAAAGAACCAGAATCATTTATCAGCGCTGTCCAATATCATCTTAAAAAGCTTGGGATTGATAACAGCAAGACTTATATTCCTACTAATGCCTTGGGAGAACCCGATCGCAAAATCATTAAAGTACACCAGCATAAGGTTGTCGGCTTTGGGGTAGTAGTGAAAGGAGTATTCTCATGTCGGCTAAAAACTTCATTTTACAAAAAGCGATCGCTTTATTGATTTAGCTTAAGTTGTGACAACGGGCGATCGCATTTTTCTAAATTTCAACAGTATCGTTCAACTAATCTGATGGCTGATAAAATAAGAAGTCGGCAAGCTTACCGAAGGAAATAACCATGCGACTAAACCAGATGCTGTTTGTAACCCTGCGAGAAACTCCAGCGGAGGCAGAAATACCCAGCCATCAATTGCTACTCCGTGGGGGCTATATTCGTCGTATTGGTAGCGGAATCTATGCCTATATGCCTTTGATGTGGCGAGTGTTGCAGAAGGTTTCTCAGATTGTCAGGGAGGAAATGGATGCAACGGGGGCGCAGGAATGTTTGTTACCTCAATTGCAGCCTTCCCAGCTATGGCAAGAGTCGGGGCGATGGGATACCTATACCAAAGCTGAAGGAATTATGTTTTCCCTGAGAGATCGCAGCGATCGCCAATTGGGGTTGGGGCCAACTCACGAAGAGGTGATTACTACCATCGCCCGCGAAATGATTCGTTCTTATCGTCAGTTGCCTTTAAATTTATATCAGATTCAAACTAAGTTCCGCGATGAAATTCGTCCTCGTTTTGGTTTGATGCGGGGAAGGGAATTTATTATGAAGGATGCCTATTCTTTCCACGTCGATGAGGGGAGTTTAAAAGAAACCTATCAGGCGATGGATCGGGCATATCGCAACATTATGACTCGTTGTGGTTTAGAATTTCGCCCTGTAGAAGCAGATTCGGGGGCAATTGGCGGTTCTGGTTCTCAAGAGTTTATGATTCTCGCCGATGCGGGAGAAGATGAGATTCTCTATACCGAAGATGGTAAGTATGCAGCCAACATCGAAAAAGCAATATCCCTTCCTGCCGACGTTGAGGAGTCACCCTTTAGTAGTTATGAAAAATTGGTTACCCCCGATACCGAAACGATCGCCAAATTAGCTGAAGTGGTTAAATGTTCCCCAACGGTAATTGTCAAAAATGTTCTCTACGAGGTTGTCTACGATAACGGCATGACTGTCTTGGTGTTGGTTAGTATTCGTGGCGATCGCGATGTCAATGAAGTCAAGCTAACCAACGAACTAACTAAACTCGCACCCCAGTATGATGCGAACACAATTATCTCCCTAACCGTACCCGATGCCACCGCTCAAAAGAAATGGGCAGCGAAGTCTCTACCCTTGGGCTATATCGCCCCCGATCTCGATGATGACTATATAAATGCTTCTAAAAACGTGGCGAAAAATTTCCTGCGTTTAGTCGATCGCACTGTAGTTGATGCCAAAAACTTCGTCACTGGGGCAAACGAAGTCGGCTATCACGTTGTGGGGGCAAACTGGGGCGATAATTTTACCCTACCCGAACTAAAAGTAGACATCCAAGAGGCAAAAGCAGGCGATCGCGCCGTTCACGATCCCAAGCAAACTTTAATCAGTGCGCGGGGTATTGAAGCAGGACATATTTTCCAGTTAGGTACAAAATACTCTAAGGCGATGGGGGCAGAATTTACTAACGAAGCGGGTAAAACCGAACCTTTGTGGATGGGGTGTTATGGTATCGGTGTTTCGCGCTTAGCCCAAGCAGCAGTAGAACAGTCTTACGATAAAGATGGCATTATTTGGCCCGTCGCGATCGCACCTTATCATGTCATCGTCATCGTACCCAACGTTTCCGACGCTGAAAAAATGGCTGCGGGGGAAAAACTCTACCAAGAATTCAAACAGGCTGGGGTAGAAGTCTTGCTCGACGATCGCCAAGAACGAGCGGGAGTTAAATTCAAAGATAGCGAGCTGGTGGGTATTCCCTATCGAGTAGTTACAGGGCGATCGCTTTCCCAGGGTAAAGTCGAAGTCGTTAAAAGGGCTAGCAAAGAGTCTCAAGATCTCCCCCTCGAATCAGTCGTGGAGACAGTTAAACAATGGATTGAGGAAAGTATCAATTGACTTTGTTTATTGCTCGAACCGCCAAACCTTGTAGAGACGTAATATATTACGTCTCTACGATATATTATATTACGTCTCTACGATCTCTGTTGCCTCTATGCGGGTTCTTCATAGCCTTGAATGTATTCAGGCTCAAACTGACGCAATAATTTTGTAGCTTGACGAATTAAACTATCTGTCCCCTTGGTAACGATAATATATTTACCTGCATTCAGACGGTTGCGATAGGTTAAAGCATCTCCGCTACCAGTAGTTAAGCCAACACCACCACCAACGAAGATCGCTCCTAAGAATCCAGAAGCTGCACCCAAAATTCCCCCAATAATATGCTCCGCAAGGTCATTAGTAAAGGAAAATAGGTGAATACCTGTAAGTACGTTAAAGGTGTAACCAGCAACAAAGCCAAAAGGAATTAACATATAGGTTAATTTCCTCGCTCTTTTACTAGCCTGTTGGTTGGGATCGATTAAGCCAAATTCATCGGCACTTTGATAACCTTGACCTAAAATAGTTACCTTCTCTGGTGAGATCCCGTCTTTTTGTAAGACAGAATATGCTTCTTCTGCTTGTTGTTTGTTTTCTAAGACTGTAATTAGATAATTCATAAGATCCGAATAGAATGTTTTCTGGCGATCGCTCTCTCGATCGCTTTAAACTCTAAGCTTTTAATTTTCTACCCTGCCAAAGCTGAAAGCTCGATCGCTCTTTTCTTCAACAACTTCATCGCTTTGTTTTTAATTTGTCTGACTCTTTCGCGACTAATGCCACAGACATCGCCAATTTGTTCGTAAGTCATAGTTCTACCGTCGTTTAAACCATAACGTAGACTGATCACATCTCGCTGTTTGGGCGATAGAGTATGTAGGAGGTTTTGTATTTGAGACTGAATTTCCTGACTGGCAACAAAATCTGAAGGTGATGCCGAATCATCGGCTAAAATTTGTCCTAACTCTGTTTGGTTTTCGTCGATAGTAACGTTGAGACTTTTTGGTTTGGTGATTCTTGCTGACTGTGCTAAAGATCTTAACTTGTCTAGATCCATATCTAGTTCGTCGGCAATTTCGCGATCGCTTGGTTTCCTACCCAACTTTTGTGACAGTTTACGAGTGGTCTTTTTGATTTTATTGAGGTCTTGAGTAATATGAATTGGTAGACGAATAGTCCGAGCATGATTGGCGATCGCTCTAGTCATTGCTTGTCTGATCCACCAGTAACTATAGGTAGAAAACTTATAGCCTTTGCTGGCATCAAATTTTTCTGAAGCTCTCATTAGACCAATACTACCTTCTTGAATCAGGTCAAGCATTGATAAACCACGATTTTGATATTTTTTAGCAATAGAGACGACTAGACGCAGATTCGCCCTAACCATTTTTTGTTTGGCTTTTTGTCCTTGCCGAACGATTTTTTTCTCTTCAAAGGTTAAATTTTCTTTGTCTAGCAGGGGTAACATTGCTTGAATTTGGTTAGCAAGTTTTACTTCTTCTTCTGCTTTCAATAGGGGAGTACGACCGATTTCTTTTAAGTAGTCTCTTACAGTGTTGCTGGAGTTGTTTGCCATAATGGATTTTGTCTTGTTTTTATAATTTAATTTTTATTGCTTTGCCGTTTACTAAAGATTGAGTTGACGCTAGCTTTCTACTACTTTTAGCTCAAAACAAGCGATAGACTATCTAATAATTCCTAGATTTGTTTGCCGATCGATCTCTAACTGGCAATCGTCATCAGCTGCAAACAAAAACCTTTCTGCGGGAAAAATGACTCGTTCGCAATCTCTATTTTTAATTCTACTAATTTTAGCGATTACAATTTTCGCCAAATTATTAACATAGCAGCAAATCTTTTGCTGTTTACGGTCTGAGCTTGGTGGGAAAAAGATTTGAGTCATGTTTACGAGGTTTAACTGGTGATACGAGCTAAGCAAGAAACTTCAGAATTTTTGTTACTTATTGTTAATTATCTCAACGTATTGAAGTACTCTGAATCATTCCTTAGTTATAACCTAACCTCTAATATTTATTAGTGACTCAACTTTAATTTTGTTTTTCACTCTCCCGCCGACCAAGGTTGCAGAAAATCAGGATAAAGAGTTAGACCGCCATCAATAAACAAAGTCTGACCAGTAATATATCCCGCATCGTCTGAAGCCAAGAAAGCAGTTATGACAGCCATTTCTTCAGCAGTACCTACTCTTCCCATAGGTATATGGCTTTCTACTTCCTTTTTTTTCTGTGGGTCTTCTGTCCAACTATTAATTGGCGTAGCGGTAGCACCAGGCGCGATCGCATTGACTCGAATGTTGTGAGGCGCGTATTCTAAAGCCAGGGTTTTGGTCATGTTTTCCATCGCACCCTTGCTCATAGAATAGCTAACATATTGAGGGCGAGGAATAATTTCGTGGACGCTGGAGACATTGATAATCACACCACCGTTACCCCGTTCCATAAAATGCTTAATGGTTTCTCTGGCGCAAAGATAAGCCCCACGCAGATTAACCTGGATTACTTTATCAAAATCGGAAGTAGCTAATTCATGCGAAGGAGAAGCAGTTTGTATACCTGCATTATTGATCAAAATATCTATGCTGCCTAACTTTTCAATTACCTCACCGCACATTCTGACAATATCTGCTTCCTCAGATACATCTCCCTCAACTGGTAATTCTCTACCGCCACAACCTTTGATTTGGTCGCACATACTATCGATAAGTTCTTTGGTGTCATCGAGCTTATCTGGATCGTCACGATAGTTTAAAGCCACGTTAGCACCTTCCGTAGCAAAATAAGCTGCGATCGCTTGTCCAATACCCGAAGTTGCTCCCGTAACTAATACATTTTTGCCCTTTAAACCTTTCATTTCCTCAATTGCCTAAATCTCTGTCCAGGATTAGTATCTAGCAAATCTACTGCGATACACATCCCTCCCAAGCTATAAACAAGAGAACAAATGTGGAGGGGTTACTTTATTTTGTCGCCCCAAACAGCATATCGACGATATCTTTTTCTTGACTGAGGATTAATTCCTTGTATATGTTGTCTTTATAGAGCATTTGCTTGTGCATCTGAATCAATAGCTCTTGAGCTTCCTCGCGAGTCAGTTGCTTGACGCGATCGCTAAACGATCTATGATTAAATTCTTGCTCTAAAGACAGAGAGTTGTCTAAACTTTCCATAGATTTACTGTGCCTCTTAATTCTTTTGAGTGTTCAATTGTTTATATTGTAAATAAATTTTAAGATATCTTGACTCTGTAGAAAGTAGTATTTTCCACCCCTAGAGGCAGGAAGCGAAGGGAAAAGGGGAAAGGAGGGAGTACTACTAGTTTCGACAAAAAAAGCGGTTGTTTCCCACTTCTTAGAAACAAACCGCCTTGAGCTTTGAACTCGTAAATCGGATCGATGTTTGGCAATTTACTCTTGCTCTAGTAGACGAGTAAATTTATTGCGCATATCTTTAAGTTTTTGTTCGCATTTGGGGACAGCAGCGACACGGATGTCAATCTCTAAAATATTATCTAGTCGAGTGGTTTTTTCCCAAACTTTTACCTCTGCGGAAGATTCGTGTTGATAGCGAAAAGATACTGTCTCGGAATTAACCTCAAGAATTTCTACGTTCTTGACCCAGCCGTTGCTACTTTTAATAAAAAGCCAAATATCAGATTGACCGATCAGTTCTTTAAGTTTTCTTTCCATAAATTAACTAAGCCTATACTAAGTTTAAATCTAAAATATATTTCATCTACTATAAGATATATTTTTAGAATCAGCACGTTTTGTCTTTTATATATCTTGGGATAGATGACAAAGAAAAACAGTAGCAAAATCAACATAAAAAGTTGTCTGCTGACTGCTGTAAACTAGAACCATTTCTTTGTCGGAGGTTAAATAAAGCTATAGTCTGTAAATTGAAACCAATAAAGCAGTAAGTTTAAAAAAAAATTAATGTCAAACATTAAGTACGTAGGAATGACTGTAACCAATATCGAACAGTCAGTAAAATTCTATACAGAGGTATTATCTTTCCAGAAAATTGCAGATACCGAAGTTTGGGGAGAAGATTGGGAAAAACTACAGGGTGTGTTTGGCTTGAGGATGCGAGTGGTTCGGATGCAGCTTGGGGAAGAGATAATTTCTTTGATGGAATATCTGACCCCTCAAGGAAGACCAATTCCTGTAGATTCTCGCAGTAATGACCGTTGGTTTCAGCATCTGGCAATTGTAGTGACGGATATGGATCGAGCTTATCAACATTTACGCCAACATAACATCAGACATTCTTCGACTAGTCCTCAACAGTTACCAGAATGGAACAAAAAATTAGGAGGAGTTAAAGCCTTTTATTTTAAAGATCCTGACGGACACAACCTAGAACTAATTCAGTTTCCCCCCGATAAAGCAGATCAGAAATGGCTGCAACCTACAGACAAGCTATTTTTGGGTATCGACCATAGTGCGGTAGTAGTTAAGGATGCCGAGGTGAGTTTTCCTTTGTATCGCGATCGCCTTAACTTTAAATTAATGTTACAGGCGCAAAACTACGGCACAGAATACGAACATATTAGCTGTATTTTTGGAGCGAGAGTCCAGGTAAACAGCATGAAACCCTCTGCGGGGATTGGTTTTGAATTATTGGAATATATTACTCCGACTACTGGTAGAGATATGCCAACAGACAGCCAAGCTAACGATTTGTGGCACTACCAAACAGTCATTGCCGTATCCGATCTAGAAACCATAGAGAAGCAGTTGCGTTCTGCACCCTGTAGTTTTATTTCCCCTGGGATTATCGAGATGTCTGCTAATGAGTTGGGATATAAAAGAGCTTTATCGATTCGGGATGTAGATGGTCATGTTTTGCATTTAATCGAAGAGAGGTGAGTTCGGAGTTCGGAGTTCGGAGTTCGGAGTTAGTTATAGTTCTTAGTTCTTTGTAGTTAGTTTTACTTCCTTGTTCCTTGTTCCTTGTTCCTTGTTCCTAAAGCTCACCGATAAGGTAGTAATTGTTAACCGAGAAGTATTGAGTTCACTTTATTAAAACATCAATAGAATCTGGCGATCGCGACTAGAGACTAGAGACTAGCAACATAGTTAATAGAGTTACTTATCACTTCTCGTATATTTGCGAAAGACTTTGGTTATTGTCGGGTTTGGGCTATGGGGAGTAAGGGTTTAGAGTTTTTTACTAGCAACGGATGAGTTTCTTGCTCTCTTTTGTTAATGCACGAGAAATATTATTACTAATTACCATACAACTACAAGATAATATAAAACAAGGTGCGATCGCGCGATCGCCATATATGAGCTATTTTCTCAATCTCAGGCAATTAACCCGACAACTCTTGTCTATTTTTTCCAAAAATTATTACTACTGCCGATCGCTTTTGGGCTTTATTACTGAATATTACGCAAAAAACGAAAGATGGGTGTTTTTAGGTTGATATCAGCTTATATTATTACAATTTGTTGTCCTCGTGTTTTACCATTTTAAAGTGCGATCGCTGCGCTGCCAGTCGCCGAAATCTGAGATACTGATTGGATGAGCCAATCAACAGAGAACCCTCCTAAACCGCCAACGGACCCTCTTAAGCTGACAGCGGGGGCTGTCAATTATCTCCTTTACGATCCTACCGAAGGGAACCGCTTACTGTATCGGTATTGTGCTAGTAGTGATGATGACTGGGCGACTGGTTCAATCCAAAGGTAGTCTGGCACGAGCGGTTCTTCCCTTGGTATTCCATCTCAAATGGGGATGGCATCGGGTAGAGCGGGCAATGGAGCGGGGGAAAGTGCCACTGGACAAGCTCTTTGAGCGAGCCTTTAGTTGGTGTGTGAATAATCTGCCAGTGGAACCAGTTGCTTTAGGGGACAAACAGCGTTCGTGTCCTGGCCATTGATAGTTCCACCATTGCCCGCTGGAGAGCCAAAGCGGGGATGGAGTTGTTAGGCAAAGGCTTCCATCACCGTGCAGGCAAAGCAATCCAAGCCAACATCATTGCCGCAGTAACGAGTGTGGTCTTCATAGCCGAAGTGCGAGTAGGGTTGGTACGTCGAGTTAGATTTGGAGACAGTTGTGAAGCGGCAGTAGGTTCAGTATTCAAGGATTTACCCAAGTGCTCGGCTCATCGCTTGCTGGTAGTCGATGCGGGGATTGCCACCCACAAACAGTTTGCTGCTGCCAGTGACAAGGATGCCTTGTTAGGACGCTTGCGCATCAACGGCAAACTGCGCTGTGCCCCACCCCCACGACCTGAGCAACCAGGACCTGGTCGCCCACCAAAACATGGGGACATTCTCCATCTGAATGAAACTGAAGATCCAAATCTTGACTTTCCTAGTGAAGATATTCGTCAAGAATTTACCTTTGATTTGGGTCAAATTGAGGCTGGAGACGAAATAACTATTCAAGGAACTTCCAACGAAGCAGAGTTTGTGAGAATAGATTTTGTAACTTTAACTTTGGGAGAAAGTTTCCTGATATAAAACATAGATCGCAGTGGGACATAAGCTTACCAATAGTTTATATCCCCTGAATAGTAGACAATCAAGAAGTTTAAGTCCCGTTACATTCATTTTTGATTGCAATTAATAATAAGGTTTATTGTTCATCGCTTCTAAATTGATTTGTTTTCCATGTTTTGTGTAAACAATCATCGAATGTAGCTAATTGGCAAGACGGCATATATAAATTAAATACACTTAATCGATTGTTGGAGGTGTTAAGTTGAAGTCAAGTATTACTCTACCTTTAACTTGTTGTTTGGTTGGAAGCTCGCTCCAGTTTAGTCCAGCCTTAGCACAAGTAACTTCTGATGGCACAGTTAATACTCAAGTAAATCAGAATGGGAATGTGGCTGAAATCACTGGAGGAGAAACGCGAGGCGGTAATTTATTTCATAGCTTTCAAGATTTTTCTGTGCCTACAGGTAACGAAGCTTTTTTTGATAACGCTAATAATATTTCTAATATTTTTTCTCGTGTTACTGGCGGAAATGTCTCCAACATCGATGGTTTGATTCGAGCCAATAATGCCAACCTGTTCTTAATTAACCCCGCAGGAATCATCTTTGGGGAAAACGGACGGTTAGATATCGGGGGGTCATTTTATGGCAGTAGTGCCAATAGCATTTTATTTCCTGATGGTGTAGAGTTTAGCGCAACAGATACTCAACCAGAACCTATTTTGACTATTAATGCTCCTATTGGATTGAGTTTCAGGGATAATCCAGGAGAAATAGTCAATCGTTCAGTTGTTACAGATGATACTGGTGAAGATTTAATCGGACTCCGCGTAGCAGCAGATGAAACCCTAGCCTTATTAGGAGGAAATGTATTAATTGAAGGAGGGGTTTTAACTACAGAAGGAGGACGAATTGAGTTAGGCAGCGTTGCCGAAAATAGTAACGTCAGTTTAACTCCTATCGAACAAGGATTCGATCTAGGTTATGAAGATGTAGCCAGCTTTCAAGATATTAGCTTATTTTTTGGTTTAGTCACCACTAGTTCCGCTAGTACTGCCGACATTGAAGTACAGGGAAGAAATATTAGTTTTACTGAAAACAGTCAAGTTGGAATCAATCCTCAATTTGAGGGACAAGCTGGTGATATCAGTATTAATGCTACTGAATCATTAACATTAGATGCTGATGATTCTTTAGAAGTTATATTTAGTCGAGTTTCGGGTGATGCTACAGCAGAGACAAGTAGTATAAATATTGATACTCCACAATTAACCATCACTGGTGGGGCGCAGATAGGTGGTACTAGTGATTCTGGCAATGTTCGAGGAATAGATATAAATATCAATGCTTCAGAAATAACTTTGCAAAATTCTCTCTTGACAGGAGGTTTTCCTGCTATTGGTAGTCAAGTTTATGAATATGGTACGGGGGATGGTGGCAATATTACTATAACTACGGAGAAACTTTCTTTAAATGACGGGGCGCAAATTACTACCAGTACTTTTGGTCCTGGTAATGGTGGCGATCTAATTGTTAATGCTTCTGAATCTATCGAATTGAACGGTTCTATTCCCGATGATGAAGGAGATCAACCCAGTGCTTTATCTGCTGGTGTGGGAATTCCGTTTTTTCCTATCCCCTCTGCTGGTAACGGTGGAGACATAACCATTAATACTCCCAGACTTGTAGTTACTGATGGGGCTTTAATTGAAACCACAGCCCAAAATAATGGCAATGGTGGTAACTTAACACTAGATGTTTCTGATTCGATCTTACTCGCTGGAACTTCTCCTGCTGCGGAATTAGGTGGAGAAGGTAGAAGTGGTATTTTTGTCAATGCAGAACCATCCTATGAAGAATCTATCTTCGATTTTGACACTGAAGAAACGACTTTTACTGGGGAAATAATTCCTACTACTGGCAAAGGAGGTAATTTAACCTTAAATACGGGAACGTTAATTATCGAGCAAGGTGCATTGATTTCTGCTGACACATTCAGCCTGGGCAATGGGGGAGATGCAAACATTAATGTCAATCGATTGATTCTCAGGGATGGTGGAAGAATAAACGCGGGTTCTTTATTAGGAGTTGAACCGCTAGATACAGAAAGAGGGACGGGAGGAAATATCGATATTACCGCTACCGAATCAGTAGAAATTACTGGAAGTGGCGCAATCAATGGCGAACCAGTAAACAGTAGTTTGTTCACCTTAGCTGAAAGCAATGGTAATGCAGGGAATTTATCTCTGACTACTGGAAATTTGATCGTCAGTGATGGAGGAAGTATTAATGCCAGTGCTGAAGATTTAGGGGCAGCAGGAACTTTAGAAATTAACGCGAATGCAATAGATCTTAATAATGGCAGCATAGAGGCATCTACTAATGCGGGAGACGGCGGAAATATTACTCTGAAGATCGCTGACAATTTGACCCTAAGAAATAACAGTTTAATCTCTGCCAGAGCTTTTGAAGATGCTAGCGGTGGTAATGTTTCTATTAATTCTCAATTTATAATTGCCTTTCCCAGTCGAATATCAGGCGATGGTAATGATATTATCGCCAATGCCAACCAAGGACGAGGGGGAAATATTAGTATTACTGCCAAATCTGTGTTTGGAATTCAAGAAAGAACTGCTACACCTAATAATGGAACTAACGATATCGATGCTAGTTCTGCTAGAGGTGCAGAATTTAGCGGTACTGTCTCTATTGATACTTCTGATACCGAGAATATTCAAGGCGATCGCGATCTACCCGAGAATCTAATTCAAACCGAACAAACAGAAGCTCAAGCTTGTCGCAGCGATCGCCTGTCAGCATCGCAAAATAGCTTCACTATTAATGGCAAGGGTGGTATTCCTCCTTTGCCTACTGAACCGTTTGACTCTTCCAATATCATTATTAACGGTGAAGTTGCCAATGCTGCGCCTGTAATTCCCAAACCAATTGAAACTAGCCAAGGTAAGATTCAACCAGCTATGGGTATCGAGATTGCTGAAGATGGCAGTATCATCTTGACGGCATATCGAACTGACAACTCAGGCGATCGTCTTCCTAGAAGTTCTATTAATTGTAGTTAACTGCAAACTTAAAAGCTAAGAGCCAAGAGCCACAAAAAGTAATATTGTGTATCTCATTATGGTCTTGAATGAGTCGATCGTTGAGGGAAACCCCAAGACTGCACTCGTTCGCTAAATCAGCAACGCCCGATAGTAAAGTTGACTAAAATGCGATCGCTCCATTCAATAATTATCTACTTCGATTAATTCTCCTGGCACAATTGTAATTAAAGATTCACGTACTTTTGGTATTAATGGCAATAAATCAGAGAGGCGACTTGTACGCGCAACCATAACTATTACTGCAACACCTGCTTGTTGTAAATTTTGCTCGTATTTTAGGTTGCGATCGCAAGTTAACAAAATAGTAAATCTTTCTCCAGACATTAATTTTAGCAACGCACCGTTTTTTGTTCCTGACCAACCCATTTCGTTGACTGTTTTAATGTCTAAATCGGCAAATTCCCGTTTTAAGGGTTTAGGAACACACTCATCAAGCAGGATTCGCATATGTAATCAGCATCTCTTTGGCTAATTCGAGAACAGATACAGCATCCTGTTTGCTAACACTGGGAAAGTGGTCGAGAAATGTGTCTAATGAATCTCCTGCTTCTAAATAATCAATTAAGTTTTTAATCGGTACGCGAGTTCCTCTAAATACAGGCGTTCCTCCCATAATTTCTGGATCGCTACAGATGACATTACTTTTAGTTGTCATGACACAATTTGTTGATTAATTCTTTATTTATTGTATAAAAATAAGGCGATCGCCAAAGTTAAATTATTTATGTCAATTCTTGTTGTAAATAATACTGGTAGCGATCGCCTAACTGTTCTGAATTCAAATTTTTTGTCCAGTATTCGACTAAAGCATGACCGAATGCCCAGGCGTTATAGTTATTTTCGGGGTTGTTATCTAATAATAAAGACCATAAAGAGCGTAGATCAAAATTACTCAGATTGGAGTCATCGTTAAGCAAGACAAACAAGTCATAAGCCATTTGCAGTTTACCAATAACTACTGGGGCTTGTTCGACGGGAATTTGTTCTGCCAACACATAAGCCAAGGCGGAGTTCCCCGTAGTCATAGTAGAGAGAAATTGTAATACGGGGCTTTTCAAAAAGGCGGTTAGTCCCTGGGTAGTAGCCATCTGACGAGTATAGCGATCGATGATTCGGGCTGCTGATTGACTGCGGGCTTCTAAATCTCTTAAAAAACGAGCCAGACGGAACTGTTTTGCTGGCGCGATCGCCTGAATCAACTCTAGAGACAACTCTTCTACCCCCCAAGCTGGACGATTACTGGCTCGATCTTCAGTCACTATGGGTAAGACTAGTTCGCAGACATCTCCTAATTGTTCCGCACGATAGCTAACAGCTTCGCGGATTGATTTCTCTTTGGGTCGAGTACCTTCTCGCCAGTCATAGGGAGGATTCCACTCGCGAATTGGACGGAGGCGATCGACTTGGGTGACAATTCCCACTTCTTTGAGATCGGGTAGTTCTTGTTTTAGATCGGATAAAAATTCTAAATCCATTTGGAGAGCAGGATCTAGGGCGGGAGTAACTAGCAATAAGAGATCTGCTGTCATCGCATAATCTAAAACTAGCTCTCGCAATTCGGGACGATTTACCTGTTCGTAACCAGGAGTGTCTATCAGGTTGAGGACTTCTTGGGTAGGGGTTTGCCAAGTATAGTTTTTAATCCGATCGGTACTGGGTAAAACATCAACTTCCGCTTTGTCTGTCTGAAACAAAGTATTAATCAAACTACTTTTACCAGCACCAGTGCGACCGACTAAAATAACCTTGACGGGTTTTCGGGCTACTTGTTCGGGAGACTCGGCAGATTCTAAAATCTCTTTTAAAGTTTGAGTTTGGGCTTTGGGTAGGGCTGGAGTTGATTCGACTTCGGGGATAACAATTGTCTCGTCACCATAAAGAGCGATCGCCTGTTGGGCTAAGTTTCTTAATGCCGTCTCGCGGATTAGTTGACCTAAATTAAGCAATAATTCTTGATTTGCCTGCTGGCTGTACTTTCTAGTCGCTTGTTTGGCTGCTGCTGCTGCGGGATTAATCAACCATTGCGACCAGTTAAATACCCGACCCAGTTTTTCTAGAGATGGTTCTAATTTACGATAAGTTTCGTAGGCTTCATAAGCCTGTCCGATTGAGACTCGATTCAAGACAGGAGCGAGTTTTTGCATCATGCGATCGGTATCGTCTACCGTACCGCGAATCAAACCATAAGCCTGGGGAATATAAATATTGAGCAATGGACGTTTGACTTCAGGATTGTAGGCATGAGCGATCGCGATTACTATTTCTTGACACCGTTGCCAAAAAGTTGCCCAATCTTCCCAAAATGGGGCATCTGTTCGGGTCTGAGCGATAATTTCACTCACAGAAGTGGTAATCTGCTGAATTTTATCTTCTGTCGCTTCAATGGTCAATTCAGTTGCTAATTCTTGCTCGATCTTCTCCATCGCTTCTTGAAGCTCGTTTAAGGCAGGTTTAGTCCATTTCGCCAGTAGCCATCGCCACCCAACAAATACCAAAATAACTACACCCCAAATCCAATTAATGCCCCAGTCGTGAATTTGCGAACCTGCTGCAACCAACAAAAAAATTACAATAATTGCGATCGGAAGAACTAAAATTACTACTTGCCAGGGTTTGATGTTGACCATTGCTTGCCCTCTGCCTTTACTCTGCTTTTATCCTACTCCCATTCAATTTTTATCGTCTCTATCTTCAGTTAAACTATCAGATATTTCTCTTCCTGATTCCTCATTCCTCGCTCCTTCCTATGTCAAACCAAGAAAACTCAACTGACGAACTAAAACAAAGACTTTACAATCATCTAACTCAAATTGTGCGAGAAAGAGATCCTTACATCGCTTCTGGGGGACATTTCTTGGTTAGGGAGTATATCCGCGCCTCTTTAGCACAGTGGGGGGAAGTAGAAAATCATGAATTTGAATATGGGGGTAAAACCTATCAAAATCTAATTCTCAATCTCAATTCAGCTACCAGATCGGACTTACCTCCAATTCTAATTGGCGCACATTATGACGCTGTACCTGGCACTCCTGGGGCGGATGATAATGCTACTGGGGTAGCAGTTTTACTGGAACTAGCAGCCATATTTTCTACAAGGGCGATCGCCTATCCAATTCGTCTGGTAGCATTCGATCTAGAGGAATATGGCTTGTTGGGTAGCACTGCCTACGCTCGACATTTAAAGGAAAACAAACAAAAATTGAGGCTGATGTTATCTCTAGAAATGCTAGGTTATTGCAACCATGCTGCCAACTCTCAGACTTATCCCAACTTACTCAAGCCATTTTATCCGGACTGCGGTAACTTTATTGCTTTAGTAGGTAATCTCATCGCCTTGAGGGATCTAATTAGTTTGAGACGGCAAATCAAACTACAAGGTACGCCTTGCGAAATGTTACCAGATCCTAGTAGCGGTAAATTAATCCCCATTACAGGATTTAGCGATCATCGACCTTTTTGGCAACAACAATATCGGGCAATCATGGTGACTGACACAGCAATGTTGCGTAATCCTCACTACCACAAGTCTAGCGATACCATAGAGACACTCGATCTAGATTTTCTGACCAATGTTTGCCAAAGTCTTAGTGTAGCTTTAAAAGCGATCGACTAGACTCAAACATTTTTTCCTGTAAAATAGCTACTCTTTCTGAAATCTTAGCTTCTCCTTCTGGTTATTGGTATCATTCTTTACAGTTTACGGTATGGATTATCGTTTGAATATTTGA
>JASJEI010000213.1 GCA_030064795.1 Pleurocapsa sp. MO_226.B13
AAACTAACCTCCGAACAAATGGCCGCCGTTGATTCAATTTTGGAAAAAACCCTGAATAAAGAAGAGGTTATGACCCAAATCAAGGATTATTTTAGTCAATTCAGTTAAAGAGGTAGATTGTTATGTTTAGTGAAGTGATGGAATTCTTTGGTTTAGAGCGTGAGCTTGACCATCTAGGATTTTTTGAAACCGCTTCACAAAAACATCTGGAGCAGGAACTGAAAATTACTATTACCCAAGGGCGGTTGATTGCCATCTCTGGAATAGTCGGCAGTGGGAAAACTACCTTCTTACAAAGGCTGATGGCAGATTTAACCCAAAGCAAAGAGGTAATCGTTTCCCGTTCTTTGGCCGTGGAATCTGAGAAGGTTAACCTTTTAACTTTGATGACTGCTCTGTTCTATGATCTATCGACTGATAAGGTCGAAAAAGTGCCTTCGATGTCGGAGAGAAGAGAACGATATCTTCTAGAACTGATCAAAAAAGCCCGTGTTCCCGTAGCTTTGTTTGTGGATGATGCTCACGGACTTCACAGTCAGACTTTAGTAAGATTGAAACGTTTAGTTGAGCTAGTACGCAATAATGGAGACCGCTTAAGTGTCATCTTAGCCGGACATCCCAAGCTGAAGAATGATTTGAAAAGACCCACTTTAGAAGAAATTGGTGGGCGCACTCATCTTTTTACCCTCGAAGGCATTCGGGGTCATCAGGAGGATTATATTCAATGGCTTTTGACCCAAGCAGCATTAGATCAAGTCCAGCCCACGGATATTTTGTCATCCGAAACGATTTCCTTCCTGGGTCAACGATTATCTACCCCATTACAAATTGAGCAATATCTGACCTTGGCCATGAATGAAGCTTATCAGGTAGGACAGAAACCGATTAGTGCTGAATTTATGGAAACGGTATTGGCGATTGGGTTTGATGACCTTGAACCTAATTTAATTCGGCATGGTTACAATGTTAAATCTCTTGCCAGATTATTGAATGTCAGACCGGCTGAGGTGCGCTCATTTCTTCACGGTCAATTACCTCCAGAAAAAACTCAAGATCTCAGAGATCAGATCCTCAAAATTGGTATTCCTTTGTAAATTACTTATTCTCAAATAATGTGGGTCGAAGGTGATTATTTCGGTTCAGTGTCAAATAATCTGGGTCTATTCTCATTTAATGTGGGTCTGAGCGAGTTTTATTCTCATTTAATGTGGGCCCGTTAATGACATTATTTCGGGTCGAAGCGATTATGATTTCGGGTCGCAACAGCTAGTGAAGAACTAAGCGAGGCATTCGGCAAATAGTAAGTAATGACAGACAAAAATCTATTTTTAGATATGCAGGGAAACATCCAGTTAAAAACAAGTATCCCAAGCCTCCTTCTGTTTGAAAAAGTTGTCTTGATAATGATACTTTTCGCGATAAGTATCCCATGAAAGCCTTAAATTTCGTTCACCAGCCTAGTAATTATGTACCCCTTAATGATTGGTTAAAGTGATATCATGCCCAAAATATCTCCCAAGGAGGGATAAAAATGTTTGAGGAATCAAAGGTGTTTCAAAAAAAGCCCTCACCTTTCTCAGTGACGATGACAGGAGAGCCTTACCAACCAGCCAGAATTTACTACCAGGTTTTTCAAAAAAATGCAGTCCAAGGCAGATTTAGGCGACTGCGCTGTATGGATTTCGATTCCACGCGCAATCGTTGGGTGTGGCTTTATAAAGAGGAAGCCAAGAACATCAAATTTACTAAATCCTATCGCGATATTCCCAAGGAACTGCGCCCGATTGTCTTAGGTTCTTTCACTTTTAACGGCACCGAGGAATTGCGACTCGATGTTCGTTCCTTTGAACGAGTAATTGAGGCCATGGGTTTTTTTGACCAGAAAATTAATCGACGACTGGCAAAGGTAACCACATTAAAAATTGTTAATAAGTTATTTCCAGCCACGACAACTGTCGAAGAAATGTCGGCTCATCACGCTCTGTTCTTTGAGCAACGGGAAGCGGTCAATCCACGAGACGAGATGAATCAACTGGAGAAGATAACATCCCAATATGAAGCAGGAGAAGAGCGTCAAAAGGCAGCCTTATCTTATCTTGAGCAACAGATGAAGAAAACACTTGCCGAAGTGGAAGAATTAGAGACTCATTTTTATGAAGACGGCATTGAATCTATAGCCATGTCGCTACGGATGAGGCAGATAGAAGCAACAGAACATTGGAAAGGAAATAAAAATTTTAGCCAATTTGATATCATGCAAACGCTTCTGGAAAACTTTGAAGAGTAGGAAGTCCGATCGATGTTCTGGAATCTAAATATAGATGCGTCAACGCTCAGCCAAATTTTCGCATCAAGTAAGTTATGAAAACCCCAAAACTCGTTAAATTCCAGGGAAATCTGGTTCCACTTTTTCCTCAGAACAGGTTGGCTCCCGACTCTGGTTATGAGACTCTACTTGATGATTGGTTGAGTAGAACGCGATCGCCACACACCAAAAGGATGTACAGGAGCAATGTTACTCAATTCTTCCAAGCGCTCGGGTATCAGATAACACCAGATATACTAGCTCAATTCCTGCTACTCGATAGCCATCAAGCATTTGAATTAGTCTCACAATATCACGGTTCATTAGTTGCTCAAAAGTTAGCACCAGCAACGATTAATCAGAAATTAGCAGCGCTCAAGTCATTGGTTAACTATGCTGCTTCTGCTGGTAAATGCCATTACACCCTAACCAATATCAAAGCCGAGAAATTGACGAGCTACCGCGATACAAAAGGCATCCCCTTTGAACAATTTAAGCTAATGATGGATGCAGTGGACACTGACACCATTAAAGGATTGAGAGATAGAGCCATCCTGCTTCTGATGTGGGGTAATGCTTTACGACGGTCAGAAGTGGCTAATTGTGACGTTCAAGATTACTCCCCTAGTCTGGGAGAATTGGTTATTACTGGTAAAGGGAAGATAGGACAACCTGAAGTTATTAGTTTGGGCAAAAGTGCGATCGCTGCTATCGATAAGTGGTTAGTAAAGAGAAAGGATTACACCCCGACCGCTCCTTTATTCTGTGCGGTTCACAAAGGATATTGGGGTAATAGATTACATACCCATTCAATCTATAAGCTCGTGCAGAAGTACGCCAAGTTAGCTGGGATAGATAAGGTTATGTCTCCTCATAGAATTAGACACTCATCTATTACTGAAGCTCTTAATTTAACCAATGGAGATGTTAGGAAAGTACAGAAGCTATCAAGGCATAGCAACTTGAACACCCTGATGATTTACGATGACAACCGCCAGAATCTTCAGGGTGAGGTAACAGGGATGCTAGATGATTTAATTTAGCAGTAGCGATCGCGAATTTATCGATGACAATTAAAAATATGATTGGTGATAACTACAAACAATATATGTGATCATTAAGTACGCTTTAGATAATCATGAAAGCTAAAAAGACGAGGCAGTCTAATTATGGACGATCGCTGTTTTCTCTATGCTCGATCGCGATCGTCAAAAATTTGCTTTGAAATATTTATGGTAAAAGCGTTTTGAGCTTGATTGTCCTCCATGACAGCTTCGCGCTTATCTGCCTCATTTAACAACCCGGCGTAATGCTAGGGAAGCTACCATAAGTGCCAAATGGTTCTAAAACCACTGCTATAATTAGCTTCTAAGGATTGAAGGTTCTATAAGACGAGCGCTGAAACTATTAGTTTAAAAGTACTGATTCAAAGTAGTGTCAGAACTTTTGATGTAAAAATCAGCTAAATTTATGATATTTTTATATCGTTTTTGAGCAAAATCCCAATAAGTTCTTATTCCAAAATCAAACCAAGAACTTTATATTTTTGAGTTGGCACTTATGGTAGCTTCCTTAGCTTTACCCCAACCCAAATGATAAAATAGTTAGGCACAACAAGTTAGGCACAACGAGAGCATGGCATATATCCGCACCAAAAAGGTGAAGGGATTTGAATACCAATACTTAGTTGAAGGCTACCGAGACAAAGATGGCAAGGTGCGTCAGCGAACCATCAAGTATTTGGGTGCAGTTGATAAGAGTAAAGCTGATAAACCAATGGTTACTACTCGGCGGAAATAGAAGGTTCGTGCAACGAAGTGCAGCCTGTCTCTACAACCCTTATTATGCAAGGGATACAGAGATTGAAACTTCCCAGATTAGCGATCGCTGAAAGATAAGTTACATAAATGTTTTTTGACGGCATCTACATGTGATAAAAACATTGCCTAAAAAAGAAGTGGGAGGGGTCGTAAGTTATGTCTTCAAAGCCTTGTAAACACATATTTTATTTTGAAAACATTGCCTAAAAGGACTCAAACTAGGCAATGTTTTGATAAGTAATTTCGATTAAAAAGGGGGCAAATAGGGTTGACAAAAGTACAATCATTTTACCCTGCACTTCGTTGCACGAACCTTCTATTACCGCCTACTCAAAGCCCTAATACTGCAACTACAGAATAAGTACGTTTGTGGACATCAATTCCGATAAATACATTTTGACCAGCATACGATCTTTTTTCTGATGAACTCTTCATCTTCGGCCTCCTTATTCGTTTTTACCCTTATTTACTGGAGGTTTCTTATTTTCTCATTTCTCTCTTAACTCATCATAGAGACATTGTTTTTAAAATTAAATACGGAGTTACAATACTTTGAGGTAGATGCTTTCATGCATCTCAACTTTCATTTTAGGCAAAGTTTTTTTTGATATGTGCGATAGAAAAATATATTAAAGTAAATTATGTATTAGCGATCGCTATTTTTTGAAGCTTTAATCTTTGTATCCCTTACATAATAAAGGTCGTAGAGACAGGCTGCACTTCGTCGCACGAACCTTATATTTATGCCATATCACAATTTTAAATGCTAAATTCTGACTGTTTCAGCAAAATTTATTTAAAAAAATACTTGGATTTAGCTTAAGAAAATATTAGGTATTATCTCACTTCTGCGGTGATCAATCACAATTTAGAATTGCTATACCGCAGTTGCGGCATATCTATAAGTTAGACTTCCATCCGTAAGAAATAGTACTAATGAATGTTCTTAAGTTAAACTTTGAATCACTTGCAGAAGTTACATCTTTGAATGAAGGAGGACTTGACTATTATTTTGCATCAGGTTCAACTGATTTATTATCTGTCGTAGGCCCATTTTTTATAAGGACAAATGGCTATGCATTGCCTTTAGAGGGAGGGGAGGATATCTATGATATTGAAAAATTACTGAGAGCAGATCCCTTCCCAGATTACGAGTCTGAGACATTAATTAGTCTAGTTAATATTTCACCTGGATCCTCAGCGGCTCTTACTTCTGCTTCTGTTTCATTGCCAAGCGGTTACATTCCTACACGCGGTGCGCATAATCTTCTGGGAAAGATTACTCTCTCACATGCTACTCGCTTCTTCCGTTTGACCTCAACCCGGAACGATCCACGTTTTTCTAATGGTCAATTAAAATCGGGGACTTATCTCACAACACAAAATGATATTTCATTTGTCAATACAGGCTTTGGTACGGTGGGTCGCTTTGCATTGCCAATGCCGCTTCCAGCATCTTATAAACATGACTATACACTGCCTGCCAATACTGTTTTGAGTGTAGGAACTGTATCTCCAGCATTTGGGCAAGCTGGCGGTGGAGTAGAAGTCTGTACAACGAGAATGGTTCAAGGAGTTGTTGCGAATCAAACTCAACAAATTGATGATTACTAGGAGTAAAAATTCTGCCTTACAAACTAGGATTTTCATAGGTTTCAAAATCAGGATTTTTGGATTTTAGCGATCGCCAAAAAGTCAGAATTTGTGCAGCCTTTGGCTACTCCCTGCAAAATTATGATTTTTGTTCAAAAACTTGTAATTGCTGAATCCTATAGATTTCACTGGTTTTAGAGATTTTTTAACCAAAGCAATTTTAACTGTCTTAAACACTAAAAGCTGCAATATTTTCTAGATTGCCCCTCATGACAGCCTGGCTAGTTTTACCCCATTCTGGGTGAGCCGTGACGAACAGTAAACACATTACTCGGTTTCGGGGAATTACGCGGGTTCTTATCCTGGAGTTGGTTAACAATATCCTCATTAACCATTTGACAAAGCCTGAAATCATTGTCTATTCCTTTGTTTGACGGGGAATTGATAAATGGCGATCGCTCTCTATCTCTAGAATGAACTAACAGTTTATATATTTCAACTAATGGTTTATAGTGATAGCTAAAGTATGAGTTTAGAGTTTAAATGAGGAGGAGAATTAAAAAATATGATTTGAACGGAATCCGTGAAGATTAGGAAAAATATTGATGTTGAAGTACCAGGACTAGGGGAAGAAATCAGGAAAGCTAGGAAACTAGACCGTCGCTCCTTAATTCAAATATGCGAGTTAGTCGATATGACTCCTATGAATTGGTACAAGATTGAGGCAGAAGAAACTAAGGCTCTACCTATTGAGACACTTAGGAAAATTGAAGCGGTGTTAGGTGTTGATTTTGGAGTAAAGCTTGATGACTAGATTAACTCGAAGAGAACAAGTAATGCTTTGCGAGGTACTATCGCCTACCTGGATGAATGCGATTGAGAAAATTACCAAACGTTTACCAGTTGATAAAAAGTTGAATCCAGATGAGGAAGAAGCTCTTGCGCTTCTTGATGAAAAGTGGAAAATTGAGATGGTTTGGGCTGCTTACTTCCACAATCTATCCGTAAACATTCACTCAAAACCTTTCAATACTCCAGCTTTTCAAGCATTAAAGACATCTGGCAAAAGTTATGCCAAACAATTCGATCTAACTGGCGAAGTTTGGAATAGATTACCTCAACATAGGTTTAATTCTCCTATGAACTGGTGGGTACAGCAAATGCTCGACTGCAAAAAGTCTGATTACCAATGCGCTTTAGAGGAAACAAGTAATCCTGTCAGAAAAAAAGAGGTAATCTATTCCAATCGCTTACAGGTAAGGATATTGAGAGGAATAGAAGGAACACCAAAAGATAAATGCGAACTAATCGATGGGTTTTCTGAAGCCATACCTTCAATGGGTCTGTTACTCAGAAAAGCAAGCAGCCTTGCTAAAAACCCCAATTGTAAGAAAGGAAAACGGTTTATCACTCAATACTGGACACCATATTTAGACAGCGTTCGAGAAGATATTGAATATTCTGATAGAGGCGGACACGCAAAGAAAATTCAACTGGTTCAAAAACTTGAAGATCGAGTTTACGTTACCGCCCCTCGCCGACCCGTTCTTCTTCTCCGTTAATCGCTGAAACAGACTAGGTATATTAGCCTATGTGCTTTGTATTTTATACCCTGTATGGTTTACAACTTCTTCGGCGGAAAAGATGAAACCTGATACGGTTTCCTATAAGCTTTATACAGTCAATTTATTAAGGCTTTTTGAGCGATGAAAACCCTACTTGAATTAGAACGAATTGCCACCACCGTTCGGCACTCCCTACCACCACCCCGCAAGACACCCAGACGGGAGCGCAGAGCGCGCGAACGAGAACAGCTACGGCAAATGAAACGAACCGCCGTTGGTTCAGATATTCAAAGTAATAAAAGAAGAAAAGACTTTGGTAAGCCAGGTTTCTGATTAATAAGTAGTGGAGAGAGAACGCCAATTCTCTCAAGACTTTAAAGCGAAACTTACTGAACCCACCAAAATCCAAAACAATTCAACTTAAATTTACCACGATTTTTTTGTTCATTGGATCGCTGAAACGCCCACCCGATCGAAATAGAACTTAAATCGTAGGGTTCAGAAAGCTTCAAAAATATTAATTAATAGCTTGATTACAAAAGTCTGCCTTCCATAGCAAAGTCAAGGCAGAACTATGAGAAATTGTACCAAAAATACAGCGATTGGCGAAGCCAGTGCGCGACGCGAAGCTATATACGTTTGCGAAGCAAGTCCGCACTCCTCAGCGGTATCCTTTAGGAGTCCTAAAGGACGGAGCGCAATCGCCACAGAACAATTACCCTTGTTTGTTGGGCTACCAACATTTGAGGAAGAACTACCACCATATCCGCTACAGATAAAAGCAATCCCGCCCCAGAACAGGTTTAAACCAAATAACTATTGCAAGCTAGTTCATTTTGAATCTGGGTTAAATATCCCTGGGCAGTTTACCTATGATGAAGCCCAAGAAATTCTCGAAACTACTCGTTACTGGGACTTTTCGCTCTTACGAGACAGGATACCGCGATGTGTAGAGAGGTTGCGATTGCTACTTGAGGATGTTTGCGCTCGTTCTCTTCAAGTAGGAGGTAAAGCAGATGCTTAAACCTCATCACGTAGCAGAATGGCAGCAAAGCGGGATTGAGCAATCTCTAATTGAACTTAACCTTTCATCCTTAGAAGAAGAACCGATCGCCGAATGGTATTTTCAATATTTACCTAAGAATGCCAGGCGAAACGACGGCAGAATTCGCGATGGCTACTTAAGAGCTTACGCCGAACCCTTAAAAGGTGGCTGGGGAATTTCAGGATACGATCCGACCGATTGGCAAGCCGAGCCTGAGTTAAGAAGTTTTAAACCAGATAGTCCCAGGATTGGCAAAGATGGAAAACCAATCAAATACGACATTCCCAAAAATGCCAAACATAATCCAATTCTGCCGAGGGTAAGTTACGCGATCGCCTCTTTGATTTTCCGCAATGCGGGATTAAATTTTCTGGAGTTGACCCAAGATTATGCTCCAGAAGAAATTGCCGAGGGGATAGAAGACAATGCCGAATGCCGATGGTTTTGGCAGGCGATCGCCAACAATCCTACCGTGCCAATTTCGCTGACAGAAGGAGGCAAAAAATGTCTGTCTTTACTCGCTCAAGGCAGATGTGCGCTCGCCGTTACTTCGATTACTACTTGGAGAGCAGAGCGAGGCAGCAATAAATTACATCCCTGGTTAAGCTTATTTGCCCCAAATAGACACTTCTATCTAACTTTTGACCAAGACATCAAACCCAAAACAATAAGAGCGGTAAATGGTCAATGTGTTCGTCTGGGTGCAGCTTTAGTTAAAGCGGGTGCAGCGCGGGTCAGAAGAATTAGCTGGAGTGGTGCAGCTAAAGGAATAGATGATTTTATTGCCAAACTTCAAGAGAAATATGGCGCTCGCTACCTTCAAAAAATCCTGCGAAAGTGTTACCAAAACGCCCGTGACTATCGCAGGTTTAATCAATCAAGCCGACTTCCAGGTACTACCCTGACAGTTAACAAGCAATATTTATCACCAGAAGATCTAAAAAAAGCTGCGGGCTTTAAAATCCTGGTGGTGAAAAGTGCTAAGGGAACAGGAAAAACCAGTGTTTTATCCGATCTAGTAGCAAGCGATCGCTTTACTGGAACTCCCACAATTAACCTTTCTCACCTAGAACGATTGGCGCGGGAACTGGGGGTTCGATTGGATTTACCCTACCGCACCGCAGAAAATACTACCTCGCTGCGCAATAGCTGGGGTTATAGCCTGTGTATTGATAGTTTTTCTCCTGAGAACTCTATTCCTTTTCATGCAGAACAATGGAGCGATGCGGGGTTAGCCATTGATGAGTTTACCCAAGTACTGCACCACCTAACTTTTGGCACGACGGAAATTAAAAAAAATCGTAAGTTAGTTTTGCGCGAGCTTGGACAAAAACTAGCTGATTGTTGGTCACAGAACAAACCAATTCGGTTATTAGATGCGGATGCCAACACCGAATCAATCGAACTAATTTACGAACTAATTCAACTTTATTCCGACCGAGAAATATCAAGAGAAGAATTAGAGGCTTCTACTCTTACTTTAGTCAATCAATACCAACCAAAAAAAGGAGATTTACACCTATATGATGAACCTTCACCCAAGCAAATTAGAGCAGATTTAATTACTAGAATGAAGCGTCAGGATAACCTATTTATCCTGAGTAGTTCCCAAAAATCTCGCAGTGGAGACGGCACAATTAATTTAGAAAAGTTAGCCAAAAAACATTATAAATCAGAGCAAATATTGAGGATAGATTCTCAAACGACATCTGACCCAGAACATCCAGCTTTTGGGATTAGTGGAGATAATTTAAGCAAATTAATCAAAGCAGGTAAGTACAAAGTAATTATTGCATCTCCTACGATTTGTACTGGTATTAGTATTGATGAGGTTGATAACTATTTTGATGCGGTATTTAGCTTTCAATCGGGTAATATTACTCCCAATTCAGTTAGGCAGCAATTAGTTAGATTACGAGATTTTCAAGTACCCCGATATCTCTGGTGTTCTAAGGTGGGTAAAAGTTTTGTCGGCTCAAAATCGAGTAACCCAATCGAGTTATTGACCGACCAAAAAGGCGAGGCAAAATTATCATTATCCTTGCTGGGTTTTCGCGAAGCAGAACAATTAATTGAGTCTAATATTTGCCCCCTAACAAAATATTGGGCAAAAGTAGGAGCAAAAAACAATGGTATTAATTATCATTACCGAGAAATTTTGCTTGCCGATTTAGAAGCCGAAGGCTGGAACGTTATCGTAGAGCAACCCGATCTAAAGTCAGAAAAATCAAAACTAGCTTGGCAGGAACGACGAGAAATTCAAAATGATTCATTCCTCGATGAAGTTAATTTAATTGACCAAGCAAAAGATTTAACTGAGAAAGAAGTGCAGAAAATAGAGCGCTCGCGAACTCGCACCCGTACCCAATCGGCGCAGCTAGCCAAATACCAAATCAAGCAAAGATATGGTGTAGATGAAGTATCAAAAGAATTAATCGAAGCCGATACCCAAAAACTTTATCCTGCTTTGCGGTTGCGCTTTTGGCTAACCGTCGGTAGAGAACATTTAGAGGATAGCGATCGCGCTCTTGTAGAGAAGCATATAGAACGCAATCATGGCAGCTTTTTTATCCCTGACTTGAATAACTCGTGCAGCATTACCAAGGTTAAATTGCTGGAATTATTAAATCCCTATTTGGAAAAAATCAACCTAGCTGGTAGCGAGTGGAGTAATAAATCACCTCAACTTACCAAGCTTAAGAAATTTGTCCTCAAAGATTTGGTGCGACTCAATCAAGTACTGCGGTGCGGAATTGCCGAGACCGATTCACCGATTACAGTGGTTCAAAAAATTCTCAAGGTCATTGGATTAAAACTTCCCTGCCTCAGAAATGAACGAGACGGCAAGAAACGATTGCGGATTTATGGATCTGCCGTATCCAAATTTAGGGAGCTGCACCACCTCGAAAACCAGATATTAGATAACTGGTTTAAGGCAGCAAAAAAAACAGATTACAAACGGCAAAAAGCTTATACAGCAAGAGAGATAGCATGATTAAAAGTGGTGCAGCATAACTATATAACTTAATTAATTACCAGGCGTGAACCAAGCAATTAATCCTTTAGATACCCCTGAGTCAATTGCCGACTTAGCAGATATGCTCACCTATATTGAGGATGCCGAGGGATTAGCTTTGCTGCTCGAAGTTCCCGAATTTACCCGACAACGGCTAAACCGAGCCTGTCGTCTGTTGTCCCCACAACGGCAACAGTTAATCAGGCAGTGGGCGATAGAAAATCAACAAGCACGCTTGTTGAGCATAAATTCATTTAAAAATGAATAAAATACTGCCAGTCAATCATAATTAATAACCATCTTTAACCATGAGTAACTATCAAGATTTTGGCTTTAGCGGAGATGAATATAAAGGAGAGTTAACTACCGTTCCTTATTGCCAGTTTCTCAATGCCAGCAGCAAAAATAATGGCATAGCAATCACGCCTACCAATGCCGAACTAGCCCAGTTTGAACTAATAGATACTTGGCAACCAATAGAGCATGAATTTAGCGATGGAACTAACGAAACTTTACTAGTTACTCAGCAACCTAGATTGCTGATCTTAAATCGTTCTTTACCTTTGATGAGTAACGATGTCGAGACTATAGCTAATTCAAAGCACAAGTTTAATTCTGGTAATTATAAAGCTTTTTCCTATGTTGTAGTTTGGTTTTTAGATAATAATAATAACCCCATATCGGAACTGCCGTTTAGATTGAAATGTTCGGGCTATGCAGGTTTAACTTTTTTGAAGAATTATAGCTATTATAATAACCCTAATTCTTTCTGCAAAAAGTTCCTTGCCACTTATAAAAATCTGACTGGCGATCGGGCAGTTGATAAAAATGATATCTTCTATGCTCATGGAGTTTATCAGCCAACTTTAACCAGACAAAAAGCAACTTCGAGTATCAATGGTCAATCTAGTTTTGCCGTCGTTACTAGTTCATTTTTAGCACCAACCGAGTCTAATTTTGGCTCATTAATTATCAAAAATGGCTCAGAAGTTAGTATCAAAATTAAGGAATTAATCGAGACAACTAAACCCTGGTTAAAGACAGAATCAGTGTTACCTGAAGACAATAAGGTTGAAGCGCAGCAAGAGATTAAGCCATTGAAATCAGATGAAATAGAAGCTAATTTGACGACCGAGTCAATACCTTTTTAAGGATATATGAAACTATCAATTGAGCCAGTACCAAAACCAAGAATGACTCGCAAAGATAGGTGGTCTAATCGTCCCTGCGTCGTTCGTTATTACCAATACAAAGATGAACTTAATTTGCTGTGGGGTAATCAAGTAATTAAACAGCCCTGTCATCTCATCTTTCATTTACCGATGCCTAAATCTTGGAGCAGGAAAAAACGAGAGAAGATGCTGGGGCAACCTCATCAACAAAAGCCAGATATCGACAATCTGATCAAGGCATTCTTTGACTGTCTGCTAAGAGATGACTCCCACATCTATGATGTGCGCGGTGCAAAGTACTGGTCCAACATCGGCTCAATTGAGGTTTTATAAATTTTGGGTCCTTTATGAGCCTAATTTAATGCAGTTCGGGAAAGCGCAGGGTATTTCTAGGTGCCCAATTTTTTTTTACCCCTTGTGGTGGTGGTGGGAAATTACAATGATACTGCAAGGCTTTTGGGGAGGGGAATAGAGCGATTCAGGGTAGTCGAGGTGAGGATGCGTACTACAAAAATCTCCAACCGTATAACTCTCTTTAGATAGGCATTAGAGAAATATTAGAGCTACGCCAAACCCTTGTGGTGGTGCCATACATTTGTAAATGTGTCACTCGTATATGGGCGCATTTGTATAAAGGCGGAAATAGGCGTCAACCTAGGGTTGATGTCACCAGACGCAACCTACTTCTTAAACCTCTGCTATATAAGGGATACAGAAATTAAGTTCTGAAAATATTGCGCTCGCTAAAAAATATAAGTTACATGAATGTTTGAAAAAACGCATCTATGAGAAAAAAACTCTGCCTAAAACGAAGTGCGACACGAAGTCGCTTGGAATGAGTGGGAGTCTCTTAACTCCCCAGGTTAGTGTCTAAACCTGTCCCTAATCTCTCTGTGCGTCACTGGTAACGGTGGGGTGCAAAGCGAGAGATCAAGTCTAAGGAAGTATGGTAACCATAATCGGAAACCAGGTTAAGGGAAAACTGGACGGGCTCCAATAAACTATGACAAAGTAGGACAGGCTTGGACAAATCACCCCCCAAAATTAGGGACAAAGTAGTAACTTAATACTAATAAAGGGGGTGATTTGTCCTCACTCACCGAAAAATCATCACGACCAAACCCTTACAGTAGGGAAGCCTGTCCTACTTTGTCCAGGTTTTCTCTCGGGGTGAACGAAAGTGAATTCCCATCTTCGGCTGCGTCAAGGCATTCCTCCACGAAATATGGTTGAAACGTGGAGTCAACTTGGGAGATTGTGAATCGTTTAACGACGATCAACTAATGGATTTCAATTCTTCGTTGTTGAAATCAAAGACACCATTATCCCCGCAGTATAGAGAACACCCACCCCAGTTACATCTCATCCATGTGGAACGTGATCACCCTGACGGAGTCTGAAGCACAACGCTTCAGTAAGCCAACTGCAAAGAAAGCCTAACTCTCCAGCAGGAAAAGGATGACCTCAGAAGCTAATGCCAGCCGCCGAAAGGCAAGGGAAAATCATAACCTGCTGGATAGGGATTAATGCCCAACCTGAAAAGATGCTGACGGAGGTCAGGTAAGTTCCCCAAAAAATCGAGGTAAAAGTTTCTAACTGGAGGACAAGTTAGATGCAGGCAGTAAAACCTGTAAACAGACCAAAAGGACAAACCGACTGGCAGTCCATCAACTGGCGTCAAGCCAATCGGATTGTGCGTCACTTGAGACAGCGAATCAATAGGGCTACCACAAGAGGGGACTATGGAAAAGTCCGCTCACTTCAGAAACTGATGCTGCGTTGCTACTCTAATCTGCTTTTAAGCGTGAGGAAAGTTACACAGCTCAATAATGGCAAAAATACACCTGGTGTAGATCGAGTTGTCGTCAAAACACCGACAGCCAGGGTCAAGTTAGTGAATGAATTATCCATTTACCAACCCGGGAAAATCCAACCAGCGCGTCGTGTGTATATTCCCAAGGCGAATGGCAAACAGCGTCCGCTCGGAATAGTTACTATCCGCGATCGCTGCCTACAAACAGTAGTCAAAAATGCCCTCGAACCAGAGTGGGAAGCTCAATTTGAGGGGACGACCTACGGTTTTCGTCCTGGCAGAAGCTGTCACGATGCTGTAGTTAGAATCTACAACTTTACCCGTGCCAATTCACGGCGCAAATGAGAACTCTTGCATAAATATTTTGTGGTATAGTTAAGGGTTATTTTTATTTCGATTTTTCTCTATTAAAATAGTAAGAACTGAGGGATTTTTTCTATTAACTGTAATCCAGCGATCGCCAATCATGAAAATTGACAGCACCAATTATTTCAGTAATTAATTAATTCCTGAAAATATTGGATTGATTCAGTTTTTCAATCCCGATTATTAGGCTAATTCATAATTATAAATACCAGCAATTAAATTAGCTCTTAAGCCAAATCTGCGATGCCGATTTCTATATCGATACGACAAAATTTTGAAGATTTTCAACCGACGATTAATATGCTCAACAGCAACTCTTAATCGATTCAATTGACGATTATATTGTTTTTGTTCCTTGGTTAATTTTCCACCTCGGGGTTGCTTGCTCCGTCTTGACGCTGAGGTTTCCTCAGCGCAGGCGGTGCGCTTTTTGATAGGGGTTTCACTGTTTCCCTGAATTTTAGTGATTCCTTGATATCCTTTGTCGGCTATAACGTGAAGTAGTTTATGGAATCTTACATTGCTTTTTTTAAATAATTTAAAATCATGAGTTCTCCCTTCTTGCTCCGTCCTTACGCCGAGGAAACCTCGGTCTAATCGCGGTGCGCTTTTTCATGAGCTAGACATATTATTCTGCCAGTTTTTTCTCCAAGGGCTACTTGCGTTTTTAAGCTATGCTCTCCTTGCTTTCCACGCATTAAATCTTTTTTGATGGCGAGGGATGCTGGGGTTTCCCCAGCTTATCCAATCGCCATGTTGATGTTTTTTGGGTCTTTCAATTGGACTTGACCTTACATCCATTAAAATTAATTTTTCATCCAGAGAATAATCTAATAATTTTTCTTACCTGGTCAACTAAATTTTCGCTCCTTGAATTAAAATATTTTCAATTTTTTTAACTAGACGGCATACCGTAGATTCGGCTATTTTCCAGTATGCATGATATATGGAAATACGTTCGATATTCTCAAGGACACGCATTCTGAGGAAACCTCAGAATCGTGAGATGTCCGCGCCAATATTGTAGAGTTACTAAAACCCGATCTTCAATAATTAATTTGGCTCGGCGCCCTGGTTTTTTCTTCTGTTTTTCTTGTGCTTTTACCAAGCGTACCATCAACCGAAAAGTTTGACGTTTAACCCCAGTAAGTCGCTTAAATTTTCTTGACGAAAGTTTAATAGCTTGCCAATATTTCATACTTGATTAATAAAAAAGTAAAACTTCTGATCATACCACAAAATATTTTGGCAAGAGATGCCATGAACTGTCGTTCACAACCCAGGGATGAAAATCAAAGAATTAACGAATTTACGTGGTTTTAGATTCTATTTTCAAGACAGTTCTATTGCCTAAAAGGAATCAAACTAGGCAATGTTTTGATAAATAATTTCGATTAAAAAGGGCTGAAAATGGGGTTGACAAAAGCACAATTATTTCACCCTGCACTTCGTCGTGCGAACCTTCTATTTCCGCCAAAACGCAATTAATCAGAATCAAATATTGATGTTTCGTTCAAGAATTTGATGATCTCAGCTTTTCTAGCATTTCTAGGAGATTTGCCGATTTTTTCTCGGAATTTTTTTCCCAAGCCTTTTTTCGTTACGAGTTTTCTTAGTTGATCTACTTTAACTTTGTTATAGTTAACTTCTTCTGAGTCTTCATCCTCCAATTCATCCTGAGACGGTTTTTCTGTGGCTTCTAGCTCATCAGAGGATGACTCAAAGATTTCATCTAATGACTTTTTATCTACCTTGGTTATTGTCGGAATGTCTTCATGCTGAGTATTTAATTCAGGCACTAGACTCGTAATTTCCCCCAATAATTCTAAGGTCTCAGTGTGAGCATCAAGAATTGGTTGCAACTCAGATTTAAGAGTAGCGATCGCCTTCGGCATGGCTTTGCCAATCGCAGAGTTAACCTGTTCATTTACAATACTAGGTATTTTACTAAGTGCGTTACTTAAATCATCTTCAGTTACTACATTACTTGGTAAAGTATCCAGAACATTACTAGATGATTTTAGATTAGATAATGCTTCATCCAATCTATCCTCGGTGACTACATTACTTGGTACCAGAGGTACATTATCTGGTAATGGACTAGGGAGATTCTCACTACTAAAAAATCTTTTGAGGATCTCAACAACTGCTGTTCCTAAAGCTGGCTTGATTTCTCCTGATTTATCTTTACGGGTAATATCGTACTCAGTACAATACTTAGTCAAATACTCTTCAAGGTCAGGTGGTATGTAAGCTGAGATAGCTTTATTGTTTGTAGCCACGGTAAGTAATTTACTATAAACATTACTTAGTAATCTACCATGAGTAAAAGACTAGGTAAAGTACTGATAAGAGATAGTAATGTATCAAGGAGCTCAATCAGAGCAATAGTAATGCAAAAAGTCTTCTACTTAGTACAAGACTATGGCGATATACAACATCAAAAGATAGTTCACCAGCGATCGAGGCAGTTAAACCGCCTGTAGAAGAGGTATAGCCATCGGTGAGAAATTGTACAGAAAACAACGCTAAGGAGCAATCTATTTCATTTACTCATTTACTCATTTACTCATTTGAAGATGACTATTATTATTAGTGTTTTGAACCAGAAATGGGGAAGTGGTAAGACGACTAGATCCAGCAATCTGGCTCATGCGATCGCCAATCTAAGCAGCGTGTTTACGTCTGTTGTCAATGTTGGAGAATGCCGAGTAGTTAGCAGAACTAAAAAAAATTCCTGAATTGACTTACACCGTCGAGGTTGAATCGTGCAGCAAAGCGACTCTCGGTAGACCAGCACCAACTGATAAGACAATGGGCTATCCAGAATAAACAGACATCGACAGCGTGAGAAGATAGATGAGTATATATACTTCAAAGGTACTTCCTGGGGATAAATTAATGCGGTTGGGAAAATTGCGTTGGGTGTCTAGGTGCCAAAAATTTTTAAAAACTTGGTGGTGGTGGTGGGGAGTTCAAAAAATCCCTGAAATGCTTGCTGAAGCTTGACCATCTGAATTCAGAACTCAGAATTCAGAATTCAGAATTTAGGTACAAGCCCCGTCTATTAGGACGGAAGAGGTTTGGCTTTGGGTGCAAGCCGAATTCCAAACAAGTCCAACGTCCAACTCTGAACTCACAAAGGCGTTTAGTTCGCCGCATGTATTCTGAATTCGAGCAAAGCGACTTGACTTCAACTCTCTTCAAGGTTGAAGAATTATTGGGGCGGAAATTTTCCCGATTGGCATAACTATTGTGCTGTCTAAATTAGAGCTAATTGGTAGTATTTTTGTCTGTAGTGGTGGTGACAATTAACTAGGGTGACAATGAACTATGACAAAGTAGGACAGGCGCGGAAGGGGGCTTGTATTCTAAGTAATCTGTTAACACGCTTTGATGCTCGGTTTATTGAAGCCCCCTTCGCGGACGAAAATACCCCCAACAGCGCGATTACACATGGCGAGGTTTCCTCGCCGTGTCTCGCGCTCAATTTTGGGGTTCAAAATAGTAGATTTATACTGAATAAGGGGGTATTTTGTCCCCACTCAACGAAAAACTCGGACGACCAAACCCTTACAGTAGGGGTGGAATGGGGGCTTAGATCATCTTTAGCCAGTGAAGTGAGAACCGATATCTTTACTATTTAAGCCCCCCTCCACGCCTGTCCTACTTTGGCGCCCGTTTTCTCTCGGGGCTCAATTCGTAGAGGAGTTGTGGGCGCTCGAGCTACTTTCAGCTCCAGTTTAATCATTGAGCCAAGAATTTGACCACTCTAGCTTCAACATCGACAGTTTTTTGCTTAAGTCGAGCGATTTCCGGATTTTTACGGTTTAAAAATCTTGAGACACATATCTTAATGATTGTGAGTCCACAAGATCCAACTTGATATGAACTATTCCATCGCTCAATTGCTATACATGGGAATGAAAATTCAGTCAGCAGTCGCCATTAATGATCGGCGACTGTTAGTTTACAGCTTGGCCGAAACCTCATATTACTTTAGTATCATTGACGTAGCTAGAAGAGCATATACTTGTGATACAAGTTTCCCCTGTGCTAACAGTGCTAAGTTTATGGGGGTAGCTGCCATTAAACGGGTGACAGAGAGCGAGCGCAATTACGAGTAAAGGTAGGTTTTTGAGTCTTTTGGGGCTGTATCAAGAAGATTGTCGTGAGGTCGGAAAAGGCGCTCGAGATCGCTTGTCGAGAATAGAACGATTGCGGTTTGAATCTTGTTGAGTCTTTATCCGAGTGGTGCAGATAGTAGGTCAAGAGAATAATCTACGCTTAATGATTCACACTCTTTAAAAGTCAATTCTTCAACTAATTCGTTTGAGAGTTTTCTTACCATAAACCCACCCCCAATCGACTCATCCTCTTTCATCTTAAAAGTCAAGTTAACTCCTTCTGCTGGCGCCGTAATAGTTATTAACCGTATTACCGAGAAACGGAATTATCGGCACTAAAAAAGTTGACCTCGTCAAACCACGATATAGTGCGTTGCCGAAGGGGCCGCAGAATTATTTTTGGATAAGATGTTTGTTTAGCAGAGGGAAAATTTTGGTCGCTAAGGGATTTTTTGCTCGAAACCGTCCCACTTATAGTTATTGGTAATTAAATCTCTTATCTTCTGTGACAACCATTTAGCAGTGCTTTTAGAAAAAAGCTTTTGCCAAACAGTCGTTACAGACTCTTAAAAAATTAAGACCCAATCATCGAAAATGGAATAGGTAACATTTCCGTAAAAATACATAAATTATTCAAGCTCTTAGCAAGAGTGCAGTCTGTGTTGCTATTCATATTTCCTTAAACAAACTCTTGTTTTTCCCTGTTTTTCTTCTCAATAAAATTACTGAAAATATGAGGAAAATACTGACGTTATATGTGTTTCTAACCAGCTAGTTTGGAAAGAGAAATATAAAAGTAATCAATCAGAAACCTAGAATAGATGATTAACTTAATTAATTCCAAACATAAGCTAGTAAAAACATTTATCGGCTTTTTGTTAGCAGGAAGCTTCATAACTTTTGGAGGAAATGAAAAAGTAGTCGCATCATCGGGTGATGATATTTTTGGGATAGAACTTCATTACCGCGATTCTGCTTTTCAATGTGGTGAGGATATTACTCAAGCAGACATAAAGGTTAATGTGTACGACCAAAATAACACCTTGTTAACTACCCTTTCTAAAGGCGATAGATATACCAGTGCTGATTTTGATTCTATCAACGACTTAACCTTAGTCTATAACGTCTATAACTTAAGCTGTATCAGTAATGGTTCTTCAGTTGCCGCCGAAGATACTATGTTATTGGGTGCAAACGATACCGTACCGAGTATAGATGGATTTTCTGGTCAAGCGTCTATTGAGGAAATGCTTGTTGGTCTAAATAGTTATGAAGAACTGTTTTTGACAGAACTAGGGACAAGTGACACTAGTAGCAGTGCATATGACTTACAAGATGTAGTTTTGGTGGTTGATAATAATCCTTTATCTCTGGCTTTTGCAGATTAAAACCTTACTTTCGGGGTTTATGTAGCAACCGATACTGCTGACGAACGTTACAAAAAAGAACTCAAAGCCAATAGAATCGTTGGACATCTAACGTATTTATAGCATTCCAAGCTTCAATGTTAAGTTAATCAGCAGTATCAGCAACCGTGCAGAAAGTTACGCTAAGGACTGTACCAATTAAACCTACTGAAATTTAGACTCCTGAAACCTTTGAAATCTCGTTATAAATTTCTGTACCAGATATACTAAGGTTTCATTGATACACCAATAGCGATCGCAAAATAGGAATTTATAACCCTTTCTGCATAAGGCTAAAAGCCTTAGCATAATTATCTGTACACTTGCTAATTTTTTTAGTTCACCGAGTTGAAAATGACCAATATTTCTATTCAAACCCTTGAAAGTCTGATTAGTATTTCCGCTGATGAAGATAATTTTTACGTCCTTGCATCGACTATACAAAGTTTATATACTTCGCTACGAGAGCAGCCTTCACCTAGATGCGAAGATAATTATTTGAGAATGATGGCACATCTACTGGAGAATTATCTCAATGCATCAAAGCAATTGTTCTTACGCCAGCAGTTGGCAAAAACGATTGCTCGTCAAACCAAAGACGACCACGCAACCCACTATTTTAAGCAGCGATTTGCCAAAACAGAGATACTTGAATTGCTGAAACACCACCATAAATTAACAGGTAGATGGCTAGTTTTAACTCACGTTGATTATGAGCGCCAAAAATTTAAGGTCAAACAAGTCTAAATTAGAACTCATTTCACATGACTGCCTAAAGGAGTCTAACTAGGCAAAGTAATGATAAGTAATTCCGAACAAAAAAGGCTTCTAATGGGGTTGACAAAAGTGATCTTGTTCAACTTGCGTCTCATGACAAGAACCCTAATTTTAGGTCTACATAGTACTTTCATGCCAATTCTTTAACAATAGGTAAGAAATATAATTGAGAATCGTAAAAAGAGTTACTCCAGTTATACTAATTAAGAATAAAGCAGCGAACATTTTGGGAATTTGCAGATTATAACTCGCCATTAACATCTGATAGGCTAATCCAGATTTTGCGCCACCTGTACCAGATACAAATTCAGCAGCGATTGCACCAATTAAAGCTAAACCACCACTAATTTTTAACCCTCCTAAAAAGTAAGGTAAAGCCGAAGGCAGACTGAGATGAATTAAAGTTTGCCAGCGATTTGCTTTGTATAGTTTGAACAGATTAACTAAATTTTGCTCGACACTATTTAAACCTAAAGTAGTGTTAGAAACAATGGGAAAAAATGCCACAATCCAGGCACATAAAACCAGTGCACCAAAGGTATT